>JANNNT010000185.1:0-13718 GCA_031398685.1 Rhodocyclaceae bacterium
TAGCCGTCCGGCTTGGCCTGGGTCAGGCGTGCCGCTCCAAGGGTTCCACCGGCGCCGCCCACATTCTCGACAATCATCTGGGTCTTGAGCGTGGTCCCCATGGACTGCGCCGTCAAACGGGCGATCGTGTCCGACGGACCAACGGCAGCGAACGGAACAATGATGGTGATTACATTCGCGGGATAGTCCTGAGCACTAGCCTGTGACGAACAGATTACGACGAGAGAGCTCAGGAGAAAACGTAAGATTCTGTGAGTCATGTTCCACCTCCGGTAGGGTAAAAAAAGAGCGCAGGACCGAGAGTATCGGGGGCTTGAGCGCCTTAGTCAATGCCATTTCTATTGCTTTCCTGCAAGTCAGTTAGGTCAACGGAAAAGGCCGCCTGCAGGCGGCCTTTTCCGTTGACCAAAGAAGGGGGAAATCAATCCTTCCGGAAATCGTCGTGACAGGCCTTGCACGCGCCGCCGGTCTTACCGAACTGCGCCTTGATTGCAGCCATATCACCGGTCGCTGCAACTTTTGCCAGCTCGTTGGCTTCCTTGCCGTAGTTCATACTGACTTCCTTGACCTTGTCTGCTTGCTGGAAGAACTCCGGCTTGACGCGAGTTTTCTGGTCCCCGGCGTCCTTGTCGGTACCCGGCCCGAAGAGCGCACCAATGCCAGAATTGGCCGTCGCCGCAACAGCGTTGGCGGCAGCGATGACCTGATCCTTGTCGAACGTACCGTCAAGGTTAGCCTTGATCTTGCCCATGTTCCACGCCTGGAAGCCCATGGCAGCCTTGCGGAACTTGATCATATCCTCCGGCTTGAGGGTTTGCTGGGCAAAAGAGGTCCCAGCAATGCTGACCAGCACAAGTGCAGCGACGATGTTGTTCATGCTTATCTCTCCATTGTGATTGATGACATCGCACAAACCATTGCAACAGGCTGAAAAACAAGGCACCGACAGCTGCCAGTGTGGGTTATGCATTGTTTGTTACGCAGGCTTAGTCAACAAAAAATCACAGGAAGTTTCAATGCTCAAAGCGCAAACACATGTTTGATGCGTAATGTCATTTTCCCCTCGATCAAAGCCATAAGGCGGTCAACATTGGGATGCTTCCCAAGATTCCTCCGGGCATCCTCGGTGTGCTCGGCAAAGAGTTCCAGTCCTTTTTTTGCCGCATCCGGAGTAATTGCACCATAGGTCTGTGCCAGATGGTTATAAACGGCCAGCGACCCCTGGCTACCGGCCTTGTTCTCGATGACGACAAGCACATTACCTTCGGCATCAAGCAGATTGATCGCGGCCAGATGCGATATGCCCGGCAGTTTTTTCAGATTTACAGCAAATTGCGACACGTATGCAGCTCCTTGTTATTGTCGTCCCTGACGGATCATTCCCCACATGAGGCCCGTTGTAAAACAGGTCACCAGCACGCCGAAGGCCCTGCCCCAAGTAGCCCGATCCGGGCCGAGAATCACCGTCCACAGACCGGCAATCACGCACCCAGCGATCAGGCCAAGCAGGCCGCCAATCAATGCACCACGCATGATCGCCGCCTGCCGGCCTTCCTTGCCACAGCAGTAGGGACAGTAAATCGATCCGTTAGGCACATCCCGCCCGCAACCTGAGCAGGCCACGACCTGCGGGATATCATCGTTTTTCAAATTCGGTGCGCCAGTTCGGCCGCTTTACCGGTGTAGTCCCAGGGCGTCAGTTTCAGCAGGCTGTCCTTGGCGGCCTGAGGAATTTCAAGCGACTGGACGAAATCCTGCATTCCCTCGCGGGAAACGCGGTTGCCCCGGGTCAGCTCCTTGAGCTTCTCGTAGGGATTGGCGATGCCATAGCGGCGCATGACCGTCTGGATCGGTTCGGCGAGCAATTCCCAGTTGGCATCCAGATCGGTGCATAGGCGATCGGCATTGGCTTCGAGCTTGTTCAGCCCTCGCAGCAAGGAATCGTATCCAAGAAGGGTGTAACCGAGGGCAACGCCCATGTTGCGCAGCACGGTGGAATCGGTGAGGTCGCGCTGCCAGCGCGAAATCGGCAGCTTCTCCGCAAGATGCTTGAGCACGGCATTGGCCAGACCAAGATTGCCTTCGGAGTTTTCAAAATCGATCGGATTGACCTTGTGCGGCATGGTAGAGGATCCAATCTCGCCGGCCTTTAGCTTCTGCTTGAAGAAACCAAGCGAAATATAGCCCCAGACGTCACGATTGAGATCGATCATGATTGTGTTGGCCCGTGCAAAGGCGTCGAACAGTTCAGCCATGGCATCGTGCGGCTCGATCTGGATGGTGTAGGGATTGAATTCGAGGCCCAGGTTTTCTACGAAACGCTTGGCGAAACTCTCCCAGTCGTAGCCCGGATAAGCCGCGAGATGCGCGTTGTAGTTGCCGACCGCGCCGTTGATCTTGCCCTGCAGGCCAACATCGGCGATGCGCGAACGGGCACGTTCAAGGCGATAAACCACATTGGCCATTTCCTTGCCGAGAGTAGTTGGCGTCGCCGGCTGCCCATGGGTACGTGACATCATCGGCAGATCGGCATGTTCATGCGCCAGATCACGCAAACGCGCCGTCACCCGGTCGAGCACGGGCAGCATCGTTTCACTACAGGCGGACTGCAGCATCAGAGCATGCGACAGATTGTTGATATCCTCGGACGTGCAGGCAAAGTGGATGAACTCCGAAACCCGCATCACCTCGACGTTCTCTGCCAATTTCTTCTTGATCCAGTATTCCAGAGCCTTGACGTCATGGTTGGTGACCGCTTCGATCTCCTTGACCTCGGTGGCCTGCTGCGGACTGAAGCTGGCAACCAGTTGATCCAGCGCCGCCACGGTCGCCGGTGAAAACGCGGGGATCTCGGCAAAATGCGGTTCTGCCGCCAGCGCCTTGAGCCATTCGAGTTCGACCTGCAGGCGACGGCGGATCAGTCCGAATTCAGAAAACTGCGCGCGCAGCGCGTCGACTTTGGCCGCATAACGGCCGTCAAGCGGCGAAAGAGACGTAAGGGTATTGAAAGACATGGGGCTCATCCTTTGCAGTAAGGCGGCTATTTTACCCGTGCGGTAAAACCTCCAGCAAATTGATCTCAGCGAGAATGCTATAATCTTTACGAACAATTCGACCAACAGGAAGCCAATGAAGCTAATCGGAACACTGACCAGCCCCTACGTCCGCAAGGTGCGTATGGTTCTGGCCGAGAAGAAAATCGAATACGAATTCGACATTGATTCCCCGTGGACTGCTGAATCGAATATTCCCGATATCAATCCGCTGGGGAAAATTCCTGTACTGGTGCTTGACGACGCAACGGTGCTCTTCGATTCGCGAGTCATCAGCGAATACCTCGACAACGTCGCCCCAAACAACAAGTTGATGCCCGCACCCAACCGCGAACGTACCGAAGTCAAGCGCTGGGAAGCACTGGCAGACGGCATTTGCGATGCCGCCGCGTTGGCATTTCTGGAAAGAAAACGTCCGGCCGAGCTGCAAAGCGCCGACTGGATCACCCGCCAGGAAATCAAGATCATCCGTGGTCTCGACTACATGTCGGAACAACTCGGTGAAAACACCTGGTGCATGGGCACGCACTTCTCAATGGCGGATGTTGCCTCCTGTTGCGCGCTCGGTTACCTCGCCTTCCGTTTCCCCGAGATTGAATGGAGTGAAAAACACCCCAACCTCGCTCGCCTGTACGCCAAGCTGATGCAGCGTCCAGCGTTTGCCGACACCGTTCCACAGGGCTGACGGTTTTTCCCGTTGCTTGCAGGGCAAAGTTCTGCAAGCAATTTCTCGCCCCGCCTTGCAATGCATCGTGTTAAATCAAGCACTTCAGCCCATTTTCCAAGCGTGGCAATGGAGTAGGCAATTTTATGCAGATGCCTACGTGTGCGACGCACTCTAGCGGCCTTCTCGTATAAACTAGCCGCCCTATCCTCTTCCTATGTTTGGGGGTTTGTGTACCTCTTCTCTCCTTCTCGCAAGCACGTCGTCACCGACCTGATTGCGCCGGTCGACACGGAAATACTCAGGATTATCTGTGTTGTTGATTGCCGCGCGGGTGGCTTTCCGCAACGACCGGGATGCTTCCACGCCCAACCGTTGAGGTGCAGTAAGCGGAGCTCAAAGCAGGGCGTTAGTTCTGGTCGTACCTCGTTTTTGCCAAGACCATGAACACGACAGGCATCGGCATCCCCGAGGAACAATTCCTGCTGTACGAGTTGTCCCTGTCGATTGGCAACACCCTCGACCCCCACGTTACCGGCTATGATTTCCTGAAAATCCTGGTCTCCAGGCAAAACCTGGCCAGCGCTTCGATCTGGTGGCGCGACTCGAACTCAGGGAACGAGATTTTCTTGCTGGCAGCCGTTCCCGACAACCCCGTTCGCATGGCGCGACTGCCACTCACACACCCCTTCTGGCAACACACTTGCAACGGGGAAGTCAGGTTGTTCACCGCTGGAGACAAGGAATTTTCGTCGCTGGCCACGGAATTGAATGCGCCATGCGACGCCTGTGCTCTGTTTCCGCTTAACGGCCATGGCGTTCTGGTACTGGTCTTTGCGTCGTCCGCCGTGCCCTCCCCGAGCATGCTCGGCCAGTTTCGCGGAGCCGTTAACCAACTGACGACAGCGATTCAGGGCGGCATGGCCTATGCCCGCCTTCAGCAATCCGAAACGGTGCTACGCGAAGCCACCGTGTTGCTGGCTGAAGAGCAACGCCGTTCAGAGCACTACGATGCCCAGATCGCAAACGCGCATTCACAACTGCAAGCCCTGATTCACGCCCTTCCCGATCTGGTTTGGCTGAAGGATCCTGAGGGCACCTATCTGGCCTGCAATAATCGTTTTGAACGCTTCTTCGGCGCACGGGGAAAAGACATTATCGGCAAGACCGATTACGATTTTGTCGATGAGGAACTTGCCGATTTCTTTCGCAAGCAGGATCGGATGGCGGTGACTAAGGGCTGCTCCACGGTGAACGAGGAATGGATATCGTTTGCCGATGACCGCCACAGCGAGTTGCTGGAAACGACCAAAACACCGATGTTCGACTTGTCGGGGCACCTCATCGGGGTCTTGGGCGTTGGCCACGACATCACTGAGCGCAAACAGATTGAGGAGGCGCTGCGGACGACCGCGGAACGCTCGCGCCACCTGGCGTCCATGTTGCGCCTGATGTGCGACAACGTTCCGGACATGATCTGGGCCAAAGGTCTGGACAAGCGCTATCTATTTGCCAACAAGGCGCTTTGCGAGCGACTCCTGAATGCCACCTACGTCAAAGAGCCTTTGGGGAGGACCGAGATATTCTTCGCCCAGCGCGAACGGAACAGGCACCCGGACGACCCGCATTGGCATACTTTCGGCGAACTTTGCCCGGATAGCGACACCATTACCCTTGAGCGCGGCGAGACCTCGGTTTTTGAAGAATTCGGCAATGTCAGAGGCAAGTTTCTCTGCCTGGAGGTACATAAATCACCCTTCTTCAACGAAAACGGCGAAGTCATCGGTACCGTGGGCTCAGCGCGAGACATCACCGATCGAAAGAAAATCGAAGCTGAACTGGGACAGCACCGCCAGCACCTCGAAGAACTTGTGCAACAGCGTTCAGCTGCCCTGGTCGAGACGGAGGCCAAGGCCAGCCATATCCTGCAGTCCAGTGCCGACGGTCTGTATGGGATCGACGCCGACGGGATTATCACCTTCATCAACCCTGCCGCCTGCAAGATGCTCGGCTACACGGTTGACAAGGCCATCGGGCAATCCGCCCACGCGCTCTTTCATCACAGTCGACCGGATGGTACGCCAAACCCCATTGAGCAATGCCTCGGACACGAGGCCTTGCTGAGTGGCCACGAAATCCGCGTCGACAATCAGGTTTATTGGCATGCCGATGGCCGCGCAATCCCGGTGATGTACGCCGTTCACCCCACGCGCCAGAACGGTGAGAGCTCCGGCGCAGTAGTCAGTTTTGTCGATTTCAGCGAACAGCGTGCGGCAGCCGAAGCGAGGGAACGCGCACTCATTGCCGCCGAGCATCTGGCGCGCGTGAAAAGTGAATTCCTGTCCAACATGAGTCACGAGATACGTACCCCACTGAATGGCGTGCTGGGCTTTGCGCATATCGGGTGGCGCAATTTCAAGGACAGTGAAAAAGCACTTAACGCCTTCGAAAAAATTATCGCCTCCGGCAATCAGCTCCTCGGCGTAGTCAATGACGTCCTTGATTTTTCAAAAATCGAGGCCGGCAAATTGCGCATCGAGCAAACGGAAGTATCGCTCCAGGAGCTCATTGATCGTGCTGTCGAGCTGGTCAGCGATCGCGCTCTCGCCAAGGGGCTGGGCCTGAAGATCGAAAAGGCGCCCGATTTCCCGTCGACCTGCGTCAGTGATCCATTGCGCATCACTCAGGTCCTCCTCAACCTGCTCTCCAACGCCATCAAATTTACCGATTCCGGAGCGATTACACTCGCGGTGTCCCGCGCCGGCGAAAAGCTCGTGTTCCGTATAGCGGATACCGGCATCGGCATGGACAATGAACAACTCAGCCAGATATTCGACCCCTTCCAGCAGGCGGATGGATCATCCACTCGCCGCTTTGGCGGAACCGGCCTTGGATTGACGATCAGCAAACGAATCCTGGAATTGATCGGCGGCGACATTCGCGTCGAAAGCCAGCCCGGCGTCGGTAGCACCTTCGAGTTTTACCTGCCTTACGTAAAATCCGTTAGACCGGCGGCAAAGCAAGCAGCTCTCCACAAGACCGAAGCCATGAGTCCTGTAAAGCCGCTGTCAGGTATTTCAATACTGGTTGCGGAAGACGATGCCATCAACCAGATGGTGCTCGAACACAATCTGGTTGAAGACGGTGCCCGTGTCGTCATGGTCGGCAACGGTCGCGAAGCCGTCGAGCGCGTGATGCTCGACGGCGCCGACGCCTACGACGTCGTGTTCATGGACGTACAGATGCCCGAGATGGGTGGTTACGAGGCAACACAGCGCATTCTTGAGCTGGCCCCCGGGCTCCCGATTATCGGACAGACCGCCCACGTTCTGGGCGACGAAAAGAAGAAATGTTTCGCGGTGGGCATGGCCAGCTATATTCCAAAGCCGATCGATCCCGATGCCTTGGTAAACGTCGTACTTCAACTGGTTTCAGCTAGGCAAAACGGGTAATGCTTCTGGATCAACTACCGGCCTTCGCTACGTGCCGCGAGATAAATACCCGTAAGCAGCAGAACAAAACCGATGCCTTGCACGAGGGCAAAGGACTCGCCAAAGAAGAGCCAGGCCATGGCCGCACTACCTACGGGCTCTCCGAGCGTGACCACGGCGACAAAGGTCGGCGAAACATGCTTCAGCGACCAGTTGTAGGCCGTATGACCGAGCAGTTGTGGGCCCAGCGCCATGCCGAGAGCCACCAGATAAGCCGGGGTACTGTATCCCGAGAGCGAAACCCCCGCTCCGCGGCAGGCGATCAGCAGAAACAACGCCGCCGTGCCGTAGGCCAGCCAGACATAGGCGGGTAACGGCATGTCGGCGCGCAAGCGGCGACCGATCAGCAGATAGGCCGAAAAACACCAGCTGCCGGCGAGCGCCAGCATATTGCCAAGCAGCGGGTTACTGCCCGGTGCGCTGTTGGTGCGGTCACTCCAGAAAATCATCAGGCTGCCGGAGAGCGAAATGGCCATCCCGACGATCATCAGCACACGCGGTTTTTCACCAAAAAGCACGAAGGAAGCGATTCCGATCCACAACAGATTGGTCGTAACCAGCGCCGTGCTGCTGGCCACCGACGTATATTCAAGCGAACTGATCCAGGTCGCAAAGTGCAGCGCGAGAAAGAAACCGGCCCCCAGCGTGAGCAGAGCCTGCCGGCGGTTCATGGCGAGCACTGCGCGGCGCGATTGCCATAGCGCGACCGGGGTAATGATCAGTGTAGCCAGGCCCAGACGCAGCGCGGCGATGGCCAGCGAGGGCAAGCCGTAGCTCTGGGCAAAGCGGGCAAAAATGGCACCGCAGGAAACGGCAATCAGCCCGATGCCAAGAACGACAAAGGGCAGCCAGCGGCGGGGCGATGCGTGTTCGGCCATGGGTTTTGCAGTTGGGGTGGTGAAAGGGAAAAAGCGCTCGCCTTTGGTTAGCCGGCCTTCACCGCGTGACCACCTTCCAGATAGGCCGCGCGCACCTCGGGGCTGGCCAGTAACTCCTTGCCCGTACCGGACAGAATGATCTGCCCGTGTTGCATGACATAACCCCGGTGGGCGGCGCGCAGGGCGTGATGCGCATTCTGCTCGATGAGCAGAATGGTCATCCCATGATCCCGGTTCAACTCGCGCACGGTCTGGAAGATCTTCTTGATGTAGAGCGGTGCCAGACCCAGCGAAGGCTCATCGAGCAGCAGTAGTTTCGGCCGGGCCATCAGGGCGCGGGCGATGGCGAGCATCTGCTGCTCACCGCCGGACAGTGTTCCGGCGCGCTGTTCGCAGCGCTCTTCAAGGATAGGGAAAAGCGCGAACATGCGCTTCAGGTCGACATTGAGGTTGGCCGGATTAGCCAACACCGCGCCCATCTGCAAATTTTCCATCACCGTCATGCGCGGGAAGATCCGCCGCCCTTCGGGCACCAGCGCGATGCCGCGCCGCGAAATGGCGTGGGTGGGCAGGCGGGTGATGTCCTCGCCGTCGAAAATGATGCGCCCGGCCGAAGCGCGCGGCTGCCCGAACAGGCTCATCAGCAGCGTCGATTTCCCGGCACCGTTGGCGCCGATCAGGGTAACCACTTCGCCGACCTGCACCGAAACATCGACCCCCTGGAGCGCATGGATGTGGCCGTAATGCGCATGGACGCCCGACAGTTGCAGCATCATGGCCGGACCTCCGCGTGCAGTTCTTCGTCGGCGTCTTCTTCGCCGAGATAAGCCTTGATGACGTTCGGATCGTTCTGGATTTGCAGCGGCGTTCCTTCGGCGATCTTGCGTCCGTAGTTGAGCACGCAGATATGATCGGACACCTTCATGACCACGCTCATGTCGTGCTCGATGAGCAGGATGCTGATGCCCTCGTCGCTCGCGAGGTGCAGCAGCAACGCGTTGAGCTCCGCCGATTCACGCGGGTTGAGGCCGGCCGCCGGTTCGTCCAGGCAAAGCAGGATCGGATCGACACACAGCGCACGGGCGATCTCGATGCGTCGCTGCGTTCCGTACGGCAAATCGCCGGCGGCGTTATCCGCCTTGTCGATCAGGCTTAAGCGCTTGAGCCAGCCGACGGCTTTTTCCATGGCTTTGGCTTCGGCCTGGCGGTAGGCCGGCAGGCCGAAGAGGCCGGCAAGCGAGAAGCCCGACGCGTGTTGCAGCATATTGTGCTGGGCGACGATCAGGTTTTCGAGCACGGTCATCTTGGGGAACAGACGGATGTTCTGGAAGGTGCGCACCACCTGCGCCGTACGCGCCACCTGATGGCTGGCCAGCGCTTCCAGGCGCAACGTGCCGCGCAGCGGGTGGTTGAGCCGCACGCTGCCGACGGTGGGTTTGTAAAAGCCGGTGAGGCAGTTGAAGAAGGTCGTCTTGCCGGCGCCGTTCGGGCCGATCACGGCGGTAATCTTGCCGGCCGGCACGTCGAGCGACAGGTCGTCGATGGCAGTCAGACCGCCAAAACGCATGCTCAGGCGCTCGACGCTGAGGATGGTCTGTTCAGCAGCGCTCATGGCCGACCTCCGTCCGGCGCGTAACGCAAGGTCGGTTCGCGGTGCGAGAGGATGCCGGCCGGCTTCCAGATCATGATCAGGATCATCGCTGTCCCGAACAGCAACATGCGGTATTCGGCGAAGTCGCGCCCCAGCTCCGGCAGCAGCACGAGCACTAGCGAGGCCAACACGACACCGAGCTGGCTGCCCATGCCGCCGAGCACGACGATGGCCAGAATGATCGCCGACTCGTTGAAGGTGAAGGATTCGGGCGAGATGAAGCCTTGCCTCGCTGCAAAGAAAACGCCGGCAAAACCGCCGAGCATGGCGCCCAGGGCAAAGGCCGAGATCTTGACGTTGGTCACATTCATGCCCAGCGCCTTGCAGGCGATTTCGTCCTCGCGGATGGCTTCCCAGGCACGCCCGACCGGCAGCTTGCGCAGACGGGCAACCAGAAGATTGGTGAGCAGCGCCAGCGCGAGAATCACGTAATAGAGAAAAATGATCCGGTGCAAAGGCGAGAACTCCAGCCCGAAAAACGAGGCAAACGTCGGCTCGTCGCCGGGCGGCTTGAAGGGCAGACCGAAAAAGGACGGGCGCGGAATCGAGGCAATGCCGTTGGGACCACCTGAAAAGGCGGTCCAGTTGACCAGGATGACGCGGACGATTTCACCGAAACCGAGGGTAACGATGGCCAGGTAGTCGCCGCGCAGGCGCAGTGTCGGCCAGCCGAGGAGGATGCCGAAGCTCGCCGTAACCGCGCCGGCCACCGGCAGGGCCTGCCAGAAACCCCAGCCGAACTGGGTCGACAACAGGGCGTAGGTATAGGCCCCGACGGCGTAGAAGGCCACGTAGCCCAGATCGAGCAGGCCGGCCAGGCCGACGACCACGTTCAGCCCCCAGCCGAGCATGACGTAGATGAGCACGGTAGTCGCCGTATCGACGATGTAGCGGTTGTCGGAATAGATCATCGGCAACGCCAGCGAGACACCCAGCGCCAGCCAGCCGACCAGGCTGAGGATTTTTCCACCGCCTGTGCTCGAACTTCGGCTGCCGGCCCCGGCTGCACGATCACGAGCGGTACGGCGCTTTTTCAGGTGGTCGACGGCGTAGTTCAGGACAAGGCGACCGAAAAATGACGCGGCGACAAAAGCGAACAGCATCGGCCAGCGGCTGACGACTTGCAGCGCGCCGCCCTGATCGACCGTGGTCAGGCCGATCATCGGAACACCCAGCAGCAGGGCGATGAAGGCGACTGCGGCAGCATCCTTGAAGCGCTCGGCCGGAGTGGGCGCCGCATGGGCGAACACGGGGGCCGACATCAGACTTTCTCCACTTCAGGGCGGCCAAGCAGGCCAGAGGGTCGGATCATCAGCACCAGAATGAGGATGCTGAAGGTAGCCACATCCTTGTATTCCGCCGACAGATAGGCCGACCAGAAGGCCTCGACCAGACCGATGATCAGGCCGCCGAGCATGGCGCCCGGCAGCGAGCCGACGCCCCCCAGCACCGCGGCCGTAAAGGCCTTGATGCCCGCGACGAAGCCGATATAGAAGTCGACCACGCCGTAGTAAACCGTCACCATGACCCCGGCCACGGCGGCCAGTGCCGCACCAATCATGAAGGTCAGCGAAATGGTGCGATCCACGTTGATGCCGAGCAGCGCGGTCATCGTGCGGTCCTGTTCGCAGGCGCGTTGCTGGCGACCAAAGGAGGTCTTGGTGATGAGCCAGGTAAAGCCGCTCATCAGCGCCACGGTGACGACGACAATGAGGATCTGCGAATAGGCCAGACGTACCGTAAACCCGTCGCTGGTGAACAGATCGATGCCGCCGACGAGCATCGGCGGGATTGGCTTGACGCGCGCGCCCTGCGTCAGCTGGACCATGTTCTGCAGGAAGATCGACATGCCGATGGCCGAGATCAGCGGCGCCAGACGCGTCGATCCACGCAGCGGCCGGTACGCGGTGCGTTCCACGGCCCAGCCGTACACCGACGTGAACAGCACGCAAATGAACAACACGGTCACCAGTGCCAGCGGCACCGAGCTGACGCCGAGCGCGGCGAGCAGGGTAAATGCGGTGACGGCGATAAAGGCGCTGACCATGTAGATATCGCCGTGCGCGAAATTGATCATGCCGATAATCCCGTACACCATCGTGTAACCGATGGCGATCAGCCCATAAACGGCCCCCAAGGTCAGGCCGTTGATGAGCTGCTGAAGTGCTAAAGCCATAACTCTCCCTTTGTTAAAAGCGGTTTAACCACGGCGACACGGCGGGCACAGCGAAAAAACAGCTTGAATCGTGTAAAACCAATAAGCCAAAGGTTTTCGCCGTGTTCGCCGTGTCGCCGTGGTTAATTTGTTTTCAGTTTTATGCCTCGCCCTCGCCCAGCGACATCAGCCCGGCATTGCCGCCTGCCGCCGTGGTATCCACCGACAGGGTGCGTTCGCTGGCAAAGCGGTACAGGTAGTGTGGGCCGCCGGCTTTCGGGCCGCTACCGGAGAGCCCTTCGCCGCCAAAAGGCTGGACACCGACGACGGCGCCGATGATATTGCGGTTCACATAGGTGTTGCCGACATGCAGGCGCCGGGTAATGCGGCTCACCGTTTCGTCGATGCGGCTGTGGATGCCCAGGGTCAGACCGTAGCCGGTGTCGGCGATGGCGTCGCAGACCTGATCCAGCTCGTCGGCACGCCAGCGGATGACATGCAGGATCGGGCCAAAGACTTCGCGCTCAAGGCGCGAAAGCGTGTCGATTTCATAGGCACGCGGCGCAAAGAAGGTGCCGTTGGCGGTATCTTCTTCGTCCAGAGTGCAGGTGTGGATCGGCGTGGCAAAACTGTCCAGATAGCGGCTGTGCGCCTCCAGCAGGCGACACGCGTCTTCGTCAATGACCGGACCCACGTCGGTGCGAATGTCGGCGGGGTTGCCGATGCGCAGTTCCTGCATCGCGCCGCGCAGCATTTCGTTGACCCGGTCGGCGATGTCGGCCTGCACGAACAGCACGCGTAGCGCCGAACAGCGCTGACCGGCCGAGTTGAAGGCCGAAGCCAGCACATCGCGCACGACTTGCTCGGGCAGCGCCGAGGAATCGGCGATCAAGGCGTTCTGGCCGCCGGTTTCGGCGATCAGCGGGACAATCGGCCCCGGCTTGGCGGCCAGTGCCTGAGCGATCAAGCGGGCGACTTCGGTGGAGCCGGTAAAGGCTACCCCGGCGCAGCGGCGATCGGCCACCAGCGCCGCACCGATGCGTCCGTCGCCGGGCAGGAAGGCCAGGACATTGGCCGGGACACCGGCGCTGTGCAGCAATTGAACGGCCAGCGCGGCAATCAACGGCGTTTGTTCGGCCGGCTTGGCGACCACCGTATTGCCGGCCGCCAGCGCGGCGGCGACCTGGCCGACGAAGATGGCCAGCGGAAAATTCCACGGGCTGATGCAGACAAAAACACCGCGTCCGTGCAACGAGAGGGTGTTGCGCTCACCCGTGGGGCCGGGCAGCAGGATCGCTTCGGCGAATTTCTCCCTCGCCTGGGCGGCGTAGTAACGGCAGAAGTCGATCGCCTCGCGCACTTCGGAAACCGCATCGCCCTGCATGCGGCCACCTTCGCGAACGATCAGGGCAACCAGTTCATATAAGCGGCCCTGCAGCAGATCGGCGCCACGCTCGAGGATGGCGGCACGCTCGACGGCAGGGGTTTCTTGCCAGCCCCGAAAAGCGGCCTGCGCCCTGGCCATGGCGCCACTCGCGTCATCGCTTCTGGCCGCGACAACCTGGCCGACGATATCGCGGCGATCAGACGGCGAACAGACCGGCCGGCTCTTGCCACCCGCTGCCAGCCCGCCGATCAGCGGTTCGGCGACGTAGCTGACTTTGCGGCTTTCTTCGAGCGCACGACGCAGGCTGTCGAGCGTGTGTTGGTCGTACATATCCAGTCCTTCACTGTTGACGCGCTGCGCGCCGAATAGATCACGGGGCAGCGGGATTCCGGGGTGCGGCTTGACGGCCAGGGCGGCAACCGCTTCCATCGGGTCGGCC
>JANNNT010000195.1:0-8412 GCA_031398685.1 Rhodocyclaceae bacterium
GACGGCCTACGGCGAGGAAGCGATACGCCCGGAATGGGCGGGAGATCGAACCCGTGATATGTACGAAATGGAATTGTTGCACGAATTCCTCGAAATCCGGAAACCGATTCTTGGAATCTGTCGCGGCGCCCAACTGATCAACGTCGCCATGGGCGGCTCGCTCTATCAGGATATTGCGTCGCAATTGCCTGAATCCATTGTGCATCTCGCCGATGCCTATGACCGGCACCTGCACGACATTGTTCTGGAAAAAGACGGGATACTTGAGAAGCGGCTGGGATCAGCCGCTCAGCGCAAGGTTATTTCCATCCATCATCAAGGCATCCGGACCCTGGGACGTGATCTTGCCGTTGAAGCACGCGCGGAAAGCGACGGCATGATCGAAGCGATCCGCGGCACCGGACGCCATTTTCTGCTTGGCTTGCAATGGCACCCGGAATTTCGTCGGCCCGGTGACGAGGATGTGCTTGATTGCGTGCCGCTTCTCGAAGCTTTTCTCGATGCCAGCCGTGGCGGTCGCTGGTTATAGGGAACTTTCGGACATCCCTCATTCCACGGCACGACCGTATTGCAAGCCAGCATTGTCATGCCGCGGAATGAGGTAGAACGCTCAGGCGTTGTACGTGTTCGACGTGGTGTTTCCGCCGCGGCCGGTCCAGTTGGTGTGGAAGAACTGCCCACGCGGCTGATCGATGCGTTCGTAGGTATGCGCACCGAAATAATCGCGTTGTGCCTGCAGCAGGTTCGCGGGTAACACGGCGCTCCGATACTGGTCGTAGAACGCCAGAGCGGTGCTGAACGCGGGAACCGGAATGCCTCGCTTGGCCGCGGTGGCCACGACGTTGCGCCAACCTTTCTGCGCCTTCTTGATTTCGCCCAAGAAGTAATCGTCGAGCATCAGGTTCATCAGCTCGGGATTGTTATCGTAGGCGTTCTTGATTTTGCCGAGGAAACGCGAGCGGATAATGCAACCGCCACGCCACATCAGTGCGATGCCCCCGTAGTTGAGCGTCCACTTGTATTCCCTGGCGGCCGCGCGCATGAGCATGTAGCCTTGAGCGTAGCTGATGATCTTGGACGCGTAGAGCGCGCTTTTGATGTCGTCGATGAACGCCACTTTCTTAACGGCGTTGTTTGCTATGGCGGTGAGGGCAGGGCGCGGGCCTTTCAATTTGCGCGCGGCCTTCACACGCTCATCCTTCAGTGCCGACACGCACCGGGAGTACACCGCCTCCGCCATGAGCGTAATCGGAATGCCGAGGTCCTGAGAGTTGATGACTGTCCATTTGCCCGTGCCTTTTTGTCCGGCGGTGTCGAGAATCATGTCCACGAGTGCGCCGCCGTCTTCATCTTTCTTGGCGAGAATGTCGCGCGAGATCTCAATGAGATAGCTATCCAGATCACCCTTGTTCCACTCATTGAAGACATCGTGCATCTCGTCGGCGCTCATGCCGAGGCCGTTTTTCATGATGCTATAGGCTTCGCAGATGAGTTGCATATCGCCGTATTCGATGCCGTTGTGCACCATCTTCACGTAATGGCCTGCACCCAATTCGCCGACCCAGTCGCAACACGGTACGCCGCCATCAACTTTCGCGGAAATCGCCTGGAAAATGTCCTTCACGTGCGGCCATGCCGCGGGCGAGCCTCCCGGCATGATGCTGGGACCGCGCCGTGCACCTTCCTCACCGCCACTAACGCCCGTGCCAACATAGAGGAGACCCTCGCTTTCAACGTGCTTCTGGCGACGGTTGGTGTCTTCAAAGAGGGAGTTGCCACCGTCAATGATGATGTCGCCGGGTTCGAGAAATGGGAGCAGTTGCTCGATAAAGTCGTCCACGGGCTTGCCGGCTTTGACCAGCATCATTACGCGGCGGGGCGTTTTGAGTTTGGAAACCATTTCTTCGATGGAGTGAGCGCCGATAACTTTTGTGCCTTTGGCTTCGTTCTCGAGGAAATGATCCACTTTCTCTGTGGAACGGTTGTAGGCCACGACAGTAAAACCGTGGTCGTCCATATTCAAGATCAGATTCTGGCCCATCACAGCCAGTCCAATCAGAGCAATGTCTGCATTAGGTTCCATATTTCATTCTTTCAAAAAATTGGGGAGCACTCGGTCCTCAATGCTTGGTGATCAGGAGGAAATACCTGCGGTTACGGCTATATTCACGCGGCGGATAGTGCGTAGCCGGAAATTTTGGAAACATAAAACATTCGCGACGACTCGTACAAGAGAGGGTGAAGCACAGCCCTTGTAAAGAGGTGGTCTGGATTTTATCCTAGGCCAATAGACTTTGTATTGTGATACAGAATAATATGTTATGTACTACAACAAGGTCAACGTTGTCCTATTTAGGTTTGGATAATGTTTATCAAAAACAATCGCCTTACACACAGGTACCCAAACGCTGTACAAGTACAACAGACACACAATATCTTGCTCTCTAGACTGCGACTTTTGTTTTAGTGCCCAGTTCTGGCAATGGCCTCGGGGAATCGCCAATTGAACTTCGACTGCAGTTGGATTCGACTCCTGAGCTTTTCATTTTTTGTTCGTGTGGTATTGAATGAGCCGCTTGTCATTGCGTAGAATCGCTCAATATACGTATTGAAACGAAGTTCCATCGGCAAGGCGGCAAAAGCCGAGGGGTTGTAGCCGGTTTGTTGAAAATTTTGGTTTGCCCATTACTTTCGCTATCATTGAGTCTAGGTTGGCATCGTCTGTTTGCCGGTGATGTATGCACAGAGTGCTTGTGATTCGAGGTTGGCGATTGTGCGGAGCGGACCAACCGTTTTTTCTTCACTACAGATAGGAGTATTGCAAAATGAGCATTTCCGAGAAGATCAAGGAAAACCTGGCTTACGGACAGGAACTGGTTGAGTCAGGCGTTGAAGGGGTGAAAGAAGCGCGCAAGGCGCAGCTGGAGTCTCCCGAGACGACCGACATCGTGACGGCGGCTGCACTGGAGTCATGGCAAGCGGCAACGATCGGCGTGTTGGCTGGTGCCGTCATCGGCGTGCTGGCTGATGACCGAAAACCGGTTCGTGGAGTGATCACGGGCGGACTTCTGGGTGCGGCGCTGAGCTTTGCCGGCAGCTTCGTCTGGAAGACACGGCCATTGACCTCGAGCATGGTGCATGGGGCGAGCAAGCACATTGGAACAGCGCGGGATCTACACTGGCTGTCCAAGAACCCGGTGAATTACGGTTGATCGACTGGGTACGCCAGAAACGGCACGTTAATTGGACAGAGTGCTCCTGATAGCGCTCTGACCAAAATGAAGTTTGAAGCTTTTCCCGCAGTGTCATCGCTAATGGTGAAGCGATGATAGGCCGTCGGAAGTCTCCACTGCTGAACCTTGCTAAAACGGATTCAGGGATACTTGCTGGCGACCGCACCTGGATGCACGCCTTACCCATGATTCTTGTGTGAAGAAACTGGATCTGGTCCAGGCCAAACTAATCGCTGTTGACCTGCTTGGCCGACTCCGACATCCCGACCGGCGTACCATCGCCTGGTTGCTGGGTACCGTGCCCGCGCTTTTTGCATTGTATGTACTGGTGCTTATCCCGTTTACTCCGGGCATCAGCGATATCCGCAAGGCCAAGTCGGAACAGCCCACCCAGATCCTTTCAGCCGATGGCAAGGAGTTGGCCGAGTTCAAGCGCTCCAACCGCGAGTGGGTCAAGCTCGACGATATCTCGCCGAATGTGGTCGCCGCGCTGATCGCCACCGAAGACCACCGCTTTTACCAGCATCACGGCATCGATTGGCTGCGCACGGCCTCGGCAACGCTGAGCACCTTCTCCGGCGATCGCCAGGGCGGTTCGACCCTCACGCAGCAACTCGCGCGCAACCTCTATCCCGAGGAGGTCGGCCGCGCGCCCACGCTGACGCGCAAGATCAAGGAAGCCATCACGGCACTGAAAATCGAGCTCGTCTACACCAAGAACGAAATCCTGGAGACCTACCTCAACACCGTGCCTTTCCTCTACAACGCTTTCGGCATCGAGATGGCCGCTCGCACCTATTTCGACTCGTCAGCCGACGCGCTCGACCTGCTGCAAAGCGCCACGCTCATCGGCATGCTCAAGGGCAACAGCTCCTACAACCCGGTGCTCAATCCAGAGCGCTCACTGCAACGTCGCAACATCGTGCTTGCGCAGATGGTCAAGCGAAAGATTCTGGAACCCGCGAAGTTCGAGTCATTGAAGAAAAAGCCATTGCGGATCGATTTCGAGCGGCAAGTCGAGCCGCAGGGGCCGGCACCACACTTCGCTCAACAGCTGCGTAAATGGCTGATTGCCTGGGCCGACGAAAACGACTACAACATTTACACCGACGGGCTGGTGGTGCACACCACACTTGATTCCCAACTGCAGGCCCTGGCCAACCGGGCTGTAGCTCGCCAGGGAAATCAGTTGCAAGCCATCGCAGACGCGGCGTGGAGCCCACACTCGGGGTGGAACTCACGCAAAAACCTGGTCCAAGCCTTCGTGCGCGAATCGCCCGAATACCGCTCGGCCCTGGAGTTGGGTGTAACGAATGAAGTGGCCCTGAAGCAGTTGCTGGTAGCCCCGGAGTTCATGCGGGCATTACGCCAAAGAAAGACGCAGGTTCAGGCCGGCTTCCTGGCCTTGGACCCGCGCAACGGTCAAATCAGGGCCTGGGTGGGCAGCCGTGACTTCCGCCAGGATGCTTTCGACCACGTGCAACAGGCGCGGCGTCAGCCGGGCTCGACCTTCAAGCCCTTCGTCTATGGTGCGGCGTTCCAGCAAGGCGCCAGCCCCACCGATACGTTCATGGACGAGGCGGTTGAAATCTCGCTGAGCGGCGGCGAAATCTGGCGGCCCTCTGACGATGCGCCGCCCAGCGGGCGGGCGATGAGCTTGCGCGACGGCCTGGTGTATTCCAAGAACACCATCACCGCGCAGCTCATGCAGAGCATTGGCCCGGCCCGGGTAGTCAAGCTGGCTCACGCCATGGGGGTGCGCCAAAGCAAGCTCGAAGCCGTGCCTTCGTTAGCGCTGGGCACCAGCCCTGTGACCTTGAAAGAGATGGTCTCGGCCTACGGCACCATTGCCAATGGCGGCGGCTATATCGAACCCGTACTGGTCACCCGCATTGAAGATAGCCATGGTCAAGTGCTGGAAGAATTCGCCCCTGCCGTCCCCGAGCTCGCCCTATCCCCCAGCCTGGCTTACTCGTTGCTGGACGTGATGCGGGGTGTTATCGATCGGGGTACGGGAAGCAGCATCCGACGCCGATTCGGCATCCGTGCCGATGTGGCCGGCAAGACCGGAACCACACAGGACAACGCCGACGGCTGGTTTATCCTGATGCACCCACAGCTGGTGGCTGGGGTTTGGGTCGGCTTCAACGACAATCGGGTCACACTCAGCGATTACTGGGGCCAGGGTGCGCACAGTGCGCTGCCCATCGTAGGCGACTTCTTTCAGAAGTCCCTGAGATCGCGGCTGATCGATTCGCGCGTACGTTTTGCCGAGCCGGAGGAGACCGGCGTGCTGGCCTCGTTGCGACGGCAAATGCGCGGTTGGTTCCCCGGCGTGTTTGCGCCGCCGACACCGGCACCTGAACCTACGCCCGAACACCGGCGCGTAACGCCCGAGCCCAGTCCGCCGGCGCCGGTGGACGCAACACCGCTACCGCCAATAGAGGCCGACCTGCCAAAGGGAATCCCCGGGTTCGAGGACGATGCACAGGAGCCAGCACCGAGTGTGGGGAGCGACGCGGAGAACGGCCGCAGTTACTAGAGCGCGGCTTGCAGCATCAACGCCAGTCTGTCTGTCCGCCATCGAGGAGGTAGCTCTTCCAACAGATCCGTTCCGGATCAACAGGCGACGTCCTCGACGGTCAATTCGCCCAACAGCTCCTGCAGGTTCGCTTCAATCAACTCGATTCCGATTTTGTCAGAAATCGCCGCTCTCGCTCTTTATCCGTGGCATTCTCGATCAGCGCCCAGCCTGCGGGTGCTGCCGGATCGTAGATCAGGTCGGCCAGCCTCATGCGCTCAGTGTCGCGGTTCAGGCGCATCCCGAGCAACAGATAGCGTTGGTCGCGGCGTTGCGTTTTGACGAAAGAGGGCACCGCGAAACCGCCCATCAGTTCGGCGATGAAATCGACATAGTCAGCGTCGAAGGGGATATAGCACGGCTTGGGTTTGGGCGCACCCATCGGCTTGAACAGTACCGATAATCCGGTGGCCGCCTGCTCGGGGACGATGGCTGCCCGAGCGCGATGTGAAAATCATCAAGGACTGGCTGCATCGGCCTTACGGGTTTTAGGAGCAATCAGGTATTTGATGGTTGAACTGACTGAGGGCATGGCGGCCGATACGGCCGCAGGAAAATGAGCAGATACGTGATCAGATACGCGGCAGGAGCGGCAAAGCATTCTGCGTCATGGTTTCTTCCGCTGTTTGTAGTCTTGCCGTCTTGGGTGAGCTATTTTTACCCGACAAGCATCAAGAACGGTCTTGCCTCCATGGGTTCGATGCGGCGATTCAGGAGGCTGACTGTCACTTTTTCCTGCTGCACTCCGTCGGTTCGTCAAGTTGTCAATACTGTTGACGCCACCCTGAAGCAGGCGAACCCTGACGAAGCACGCCCGCGCCGTAGCAAAGTCACGGCGCTTGCGATAGACCTGACCCAGGCCATGATAGGCATTGACGTTGTTCGGTTGCAGTTCACGCAAGCAGGTGAAGTTTTCTTCGGCGACCGGAATGTCGTTGACCCGCAAAGCCGTCTGGCCTAGTGCCAGCATGGCCTGCGTGGATTCCGGTTGGGCGATGAGTGAGCTGCGAAAGGCGGGAATGGCTTGATCGTATTTCCCTAATTCCAGCAGAGCGGTCCCCAGGTCGTACCACGCCTGAGCCAGTTCCGGGCTGTGCCGTGTAGCTTCCTGATAACACGCCGCTGCGGCGTAATCGCCCTGGGACAACTCGGCATCGCCCATTTCGGTTTCAGCTTTGGCCGGCTTCCGCCTGCGAACGACCTTGTCAAAGATACGAATCGCGTCCTTGATGCGTCCGGTGCGGTAATAAACGAGACCGAGAAACTGGAGGGAGACCTGATCGTTGGGGATGGCGTTGAGGAGGCTGCGGGCAATGGCTTCAAAGTTGGCGTAATCGTTTCTCGCGTAGAAATTGGCAAGTAGGTCAACCAGGGTACTGATCATGTTGAATCTCCTGTTTCCTGTTGTATGCGCCGGGGCAGAATATTCGATTTTGAGGGGTCGGGTTGCCTGATGTCAGGAGCTTCAACCTGCGAAGCACGGGATGGGTGACCGACCAGCATCGCAGACTTCGTGCTGCTTGTGCTTTCCTTTCTGTGCATCATCTGTAACAGTCTGTGACGACTGTTATCAGGTTTGCAGGGCATCCATGCGCGGTGCAACGATGATGATCCGGCGTGACTGCTCAGGCCTTGCCTTGTTATTTCACGTAGCATCTCCATCTACAGAGCACTTTGTCCATTCCTTCGTGAGGGAACCGCCATGCGTATCCGAATACTAGCCATCCTTGCCGTTGTTGTCAGCCTGCTTTCCGGCTGCGGCTATAACACATTTCAAACCGGTGACGAGGCGGTCAAGTCGGCGTGGTCGGAAGTGATCAACCAGTATCAGCGCCGTGCCGATCTGGTGCCCAATCTGGTCAGTACCGTTCAGGGTTACGCCAGTCACGAAAAAGACGTTCTTACGCAGGTCACCCAGGCGCGTGCCCAGGTTGGCGGTATCCAGGCGACTCCGGAATTGATCAACGATCCGGAAGCCTTTGCCAAGTTTCAGCAGGCTCAGGCCGGGCTTTCGAGCGCGCTGTCGCGGTTGCTGGTGGTTGCCGAGAATTATCCGAACCTGAAAGCCGATGCCTCTTTCCGCGATCTGCAGGCACAGCTGGAAGGCACCGAAAATCGCATTGCCGTGGCGCGCAATCGCTACATCAAGTCGGTTGAAGCCTACAACGTCGCCGTCCGCACCTTCCCGAACAATCTGACCGCTATGATGTTCAACTATCAGGTCAAGCCCAACTTCAGCGTAGAAAACGAGAAGGCCATTTCTGTGGCTCCGAAGGTTGATTTTGGCGTTGAGAAGAAATAGGGCGCTGATCGCCATGTTGCGCGCGTCTATTGCGGCGGTTTGCTTTCTGTGTCTGGTCACCCTGGCCAGTGCGCAGGAGTTACAACCTATTCCCCCACTGACTGCGCGCGTCACTGACCAGACCGCGACCCTGGCGCCTGATCAGCGCAGCCAACTGGAGGCCAAACTGGCCGATTTCGAGCGCCAGAAGGGTTCTCAGATCGCGGTATTAATCGTGCCAACCGTCAATCCCGAGACTATTACCCAATATGCGCTGCGTGTCGTCGAGTCGTGGAAACTCGGACGCAAGGGCGTCG
>JANNNT010000234.1:0-5753 GCA_031398685.1 Rhodocyclaceae bacterium
GGTTCCATGCCACGCTCACCGGACATGGCCTCCACCGGATCACCTGGAATCAGGTGGATAAGTCCAAAAACCAGAACCGTGATGCCGAAGAAGGTTGGAAGAACAACGCTAAGGCGTCGAAAAATATAGGAAATCATTCGCTGGACATTTCTTGAATCAAGTCGCGCTGTTCCGCCTGCCCCGCCAGTTTCGGCAAGACAGGAGGAACAAACCCGTGCTGAAGATCAGTCGCGGCAACACGTTTCCGCTACGGGAGCATGTTGCCGCGTATATCGGCTTACTTGCCGTTCACGTCGACCTTGGAGAAATAGTGATTGGTAGGCACGGCGGCGGTTTTGTACCCGCTCACACTCTTGCGCACCGGCTCGAAGCGGACGGAGTGGGCAATCGGCACCCACACGGCCTCTTCATGGACTATTTCCTGGGCCCTCTCGTAGAGTTTGATGCGTTCAGCCTTCACGGAAGTGCGCGCCGCCTTGACGATGATTTCGTCGTAAGCCGGATTGCACCAGCGGGCAAAATTGCCACCACCCTTGACCGCATCGCAGGAAAGCAGATTGGCAAAGAAGTTATCCGGGTCTCCGTTGTCACCACTCCAGCCAAACATCACCGCCTGATGCTCGCCGTTCTTGGCGCGTTTGCGGTACTCACCCCATTCGTAAGTCATCAGCTTGGCCGTGATGCCGACCTTGGACAAATCCGCCTGAATCAGTTCGGCCATGCGCTTGCCGTCCGGGTTGTAGGGACGCTGCACCGGCAGATACCAGAGCTCCATCTCGAAGCCATCCTTGTAGCCGGCCTTGGACAGCAGTTCCCTGGCCTTGATCACGCTATAGGAATAATCAACGATCTTGTCGTTGTACGACCACAGGATCGGCGGTATCGGGTTCTTGGCCACCTGGCCGGCCCCCTGATAGATCGTATCGAGGATGCCCTTCTTGTCGATGGCCATGTTGATGGCCTGACGCACCAGCTTGTTGTCAAAAGGCTTCTTCTCGACGTTGAAGGCCAGGTAACCGATGTTGAGGCCTTCCTTGGTCAGCAGGTTGATTGACTTGTCTTCCTTCAGCGCCGGCAGGTCGGCAGGCTTGGGATACGCCATCAACTGGCATTCCCCGGTTTTCACCTTGGCCAGACGTACCGAGGCATCCGGCGTAATGGCAAAGATCACGTTATCCAGCTTGGGGCGGCCTTCGAAGTATTTGTCGTGTGCCTTGTAGCGGATCACCGCATCCTTCTGGTAAGAAAGCAGGCGGAATGGGCCGGTACCCACGGGCTCGCGGTCGATCACCTCGGGCGTTCCGGCGCCCTTCATCTTGGCGGCGAATTCGGCTGAATGCATTGACATGAAGTCCATCGCCATATTGGCGATGAAAGGCGCGTTCGGTGCCTTCAGCCTGAACGCCACCGTGTAGTCGTCGAGCTTTTCAAGCTTGTCGACAATCTTGTCCATGCCCATATCCTGGAAATAGGCATAGTTCACTCCCGGGGTATTCTTGTTGAAAGGGTGGCTCGCATCGGCCTGGCGATACCAGGTGAACAACACGTCATCGGCATTGAAATCGCGGGTCGGCGTGTACTTCTCTGTCGTATGGAACTTGACGCCCTTGCGCAGCTTGAAGGTATAGGTCAGCCCGTCCGGTGAAATTTCCCACGCGGTTGCCAGCCCTGGCACGATGGTGGTCGTACCCACTTCGAACTCAACCAGACGGTTGAATAGCTGAGCCGACGTGGCGTCGTGCGTGGTGCCCGTCGTGTAGAACATCGGATTGAAGCCTTCAGGGCTACCCTCCGAGCAATACACCAGCGTTTTAGCGGCAAAGGTAGGTGCAGCGAGCAACCCGAGGATCAGTCCGGCAGCAATTGCAGTTTTACGCAACATTTAACTCTCCTGTAAAACAATGGTTTTTGTCTTGAATACTCTTCGCAGAAACGGGCAACAAATCCAAGCAATTATATTTATCAGATTATCAATACACACTATTGCTTAGGTTGCGCAGATATACGTCGTTTTATCTCGTATTGCAAGAGCTGGCCGGTGTCCGCTCCACCAGAATAGCGAAGCATGACAAGATCGGACGGCACTTTTTTACCCACAAAGCGCTTCTATGCCGGCTCGCGCCTGAACAGCAGCCAGGCCGCACCGGAAAACAACAAAAAGAAACACACCCCGGACCAGTTGGCCAGCGAGAGACCGAGGAATATCCACTCTTTATTTGTGCAGAAACCGGTCACCATGAACATCGACGGCCATTGCATTCCCAGCCAGTCAACAATCCGCTCAAGCAGCGTCGGATCGCCGAAGCCACATTCAATCGCCTCTTGCGGAGCATATTGCATCCAGCTCTGCTGGATCGCCGTTGCCACGCCACCGAGAGCCGCCAGAGCAACGAGAACGCTCCATAGCCGGCGCCATCCCGGCAACAGCACGCCGCACAAGGCAAAGAAAGCCAGCACCATGTACAGCAAGCGCTGAAAATTGCACAGGTGACACGGCTGAAGTCGCGCCATTTCGCCGAGAATCAGACCGGCAGCCAGCAAGCCAAGCGAAGCCAAAGCCAGCAGGACAAAAACAGTTCGTGTAGAAAAACGCATGGCAATCCAGATGGGGTGAGAAAATGAATGAACACAAACGGAACGTGGATTCTAAGCCAATAGCGCGGGAGCACAAACCGATGAAAAACCAGAGCACGACATTGGCGTTGCCTGTCCACCTTTCCGTTTTCAGCGCCTCATCTTCAGACGGTGTGGAAGAAAATTTCCATCCCAGTTTATCCCGCGCCGCCAAACCGCTATGATGGCGCTATGAAAACACGCATCCTGCTGGTCGAAGATGACGCGCGACTCGCCGACCTGACCGCCGAATACCTGCGCAAGAACGACTTCGAAGTCACTATCGAGGCACGTGGTGACACCGCCGAAGCCCGGATAATGACTGATGATCCCGAACTGGTGATCCTTGATGTCATGCTCCCCGGCAAGGACGGCTTCGAGGTCTGCCGTTCCGTACGCGCGAAATACAAAGGTGTGATCCTGATGCTTACGGCTCGCGACGAAGACCTCGACCAGATCCTTGGTCTTGAACTCGGCGCCGATGATTACATTGCCAAGCCGGTACAGCCACGCCTTCTGCTGGCGCGTATCAAAGCCCTGTTGCGCCGTTCGCCGGCGGCGGATGAGAGCACCGGGTCTGATGAAGCAGCGGAACTGGCCTTCGGGAGCTTCAGCATCAGCCAAGCGACGCGCAGCGCCCACCTGGGTAGCAATGCCATTGACCTGACCACCGCCGAATTCGACCTCCTCTGGTTGCTTGCCCGGCACGCCGGCAGCATCCTGTCGCGCGATGATCTTCTGCAGCAATTGCGGGGCATTGGCTTCGATGGACTTGACCGGTCGATTGATGCCCGAATTTCGCGTCTGCGCCGCAAACTGGGCGACGATCCGGAAAATCCGACCCGCATCAAGACAGTACGCAGCAAAGGCTATTTGTTCAGCAAGCATGACTGGCAATAGCCGCAACAACAGGCTGCTCGACATCATCGGGCGCTACAAGCCAGCGCCCTGGCGCGGCCGTTACAGCCTGTCGCACCTCTTTTTCAATTTCTACCTGCTGGTGATGGGTTCCTTCGTCGCCATCGCCATTTTCGCCGATTTCGTTATTTCGACATCCGTCAAGGGCATCACCGACGACTACACCGGCCGCTTCATGCGCGGCACCATCGTCCTGATTGAAGAAGACCTGTTCCGCAAGCCACGCTCGCAATGGCCAAAAGCCATCAGGTCGCTTGGCGACAAGTTTTCATACAAACTCGATATCGTTGACCGCTGGACACTCAAACTTCCTCCCAAGCAGGCAGAGCGACTGGACGCCGGGGAGCTGGCGATTGATGCCGATGGTGATGTCATTTACCACCGCCTCAAGCAGACGCCACAGATTCTTGTTGTCGGTCCGCTTTCGCCCAACGCTGACCCGGATCGCCCGCGCACCATGCCGCTGGAACTCCGTATCCGCCTATTGACCTGGAGTCTGATCGGCCTCTGCCTGGCCGTCGCCGTGTGGTTCTGGGTGCGCCCCGTATGGCGCGACCTTGAGGCTTTGCGACAGACGGCGCGGTCGCTTGGCGAAGGTCACTTCGAAACGCGCGCTCCGCCAGCGCGAAGCAGCGCCTTTGAACTGCTGACCGAAACTCTCAATGGCATGGCCGAGCGCGTCCAGCGCCTGATTGCCACGCAGAAAGAACTATCGAGCGCGATTTCGCACGAACTGCGCACGCCGATTGCACGTATGCGCTTCGCACTTGAAATGCTGGCGGAAACCAACGAACGCGACGAACGGGAACGCCTCTGGCAATTGATGGAGGTCGATCTCGACGAGCTCGACAACCTGATCGACTCCAGCCTTACGTATTCACGTTACGAACGCGAGCAGCCGGAATTGCACCTGACACCCGTCGAACTAGCACCCTGGCTAGAGGGGGAGGTTGAATCAATGCGCATCCTCAGCCGTTCGATCGAGCTGACCGTCGATAACAGTGCCTTGCCTGCGGCGCAACAGGTTGAACTCGATCTGAAGAGCATGCCCTACGCCCTAACCAACCTGCTACGCAACGCGCTCAAGTATGCAAAGTCAAGAATCGCCGTCAGCGCCGAAGTTGTTGGCAATCACATCCAAGTGCATGTCGATGATGATGGCATCGGCATCCTGCCCGATGAACGCCAGAGTGTCTTCTCCGCCTTCACCCGACTGGATCGCTCACGCGACCGCGCTACAGGCGGTTACGGCCTCGGACTAGCCATTGTTCGACTGGTCCTGGAACAGCATGGCGGCACCGCAACTGCCGAGGAATCACCCCTCGGTGGCGCACGCTTCACACTCAGCTGGCC
The DNA here is from genome assembly GCA_031398685.1 of Rhodocyclaceae bacterium. Classification (GTDB taxonomy): domain Bacteria; phylum Pseudomonadota; class Gammaproteobacteria; order Burkholderiales; family Rhodocyclaceae; genus Propionivibrio. The sequence continues at coordinate 4,885 of JANNNT010000234.1, forward strand.
ACTGTTACAAAACGTCACGCAAACCTGACGAATGCACTAAAGACACGCATCATCCACCAACCTATTATTATCTACCCCGATGCTCAGACCGATGGAGAAGCTAGGCATGACTCAAATCAATCCGTTTCGCGAGTACCTCTTCTTCGGCAACGTCCGCCAAAACTTGCCGGTCTCTGGAGCAACATCACCACTCGGGAAAGCGGAAGATTGAATACCATGTCACCGCCACCCACGACATTCCCGGTTGCCGAAGGTATCGGCATCTTCGTCGGGATTGTTGCCTGGGATCTGCTCGCAGACGGACAGATTGAAATCATCAAGGCCGCACTCATCGCGATTCCGTGCTCGCTTATCTGGTTTGGCTTGCGCCGCTGGAGAGACAAGCCGCATGACAAGCGTCGTTGAGCCAACAACGCTTCATAGAGTCCAAAAGCCCGACGGTGTTTCGGGCTTTATTCTTTTGAAGGCTCGTTACAGACCGTCACGCAAACGCTGAACACTCACAACAGACAGTCCATCTGGCAATCCCTAGAATGGTTTCATTGCTTCAGCGTCCCCCGCTGGCAATGTTTGACCCTCCCTGACCCATCCATGATGGGACTTTTAATCCCGCGCCAAATGGCGTGGGATTTTTTTGCCGTGTTCCAGAAAATCAGGCAGCGGACGGTGTATTCCTGATAATGCGAACCTCGCGCTGCGGGAAAGGAATCTCGATGCTGTTTTCGCGGAAAGATTTCCAGATGTCCAGGCTAATGTTTGAGCGTATATCACCCGTGCCGTTTTCCGGATCGGACACCCAGAAACCAAGTTCCAGACTGATGCCGCTTTCGGCAAACGCAGTAAGCTGCACGCCCGGCTCCGGGTCGGTC
>JANNNT010000238.1:0-5643 GCA_031398685.1 Rhodocyclaceae bacterium
GCTTCGCCGCTCGGCGGCCTGTGGATTGCCGTCCGGCTGCCGCGCCCCCTGCTCCGGACGCCATCATGAACCACACGCCCGCGCGTATCCTGATTGTCGAAGATGAGCCCAAGCTGGCCGCCTTGCTGGCCGACTACCTGCGCCCCGAGGGTTACCTGATCGAGGTGATCGGCGACGGATTGCTCGTCATCGATGCGGTAAAACGTAGTGGGCCCGACTTGATCCTGCTTGACCTGATGCTGCCCGGTCGCGATGGACTGAGCCTGTGCCGCGAACTGCGCGGGTTCAGCGACGTGCCGATCGTGATGATGACGGCGCGGGTCGAGGAAGTGGATCGCCTGCTCGGGCTCGATTCCGGTGCCGACGACTACATCTGCAAACCTTACAGCCCGCGCGAAGTGGTGGCACGCGTCAAAGCCATCCTGCGCCGCCAGCGCCGTGATGAGGCTAGCCCCGCTGGCCAAGGCTTGGTCGTTGACGAAGCAAGGCTGCGCGCCACACTGCACGGTAAAGACCTGGATTTAACACAGGTCGAGTTTCGCCTGCTCAGGACCCTAAACACCACGCCAGGGCGAGTCTATTCGCGCGACCGGCTGCTCGACACCCTGTACGACGATGGCCGCGTCGTGACCGACCGCACCGTCGACAGCCATGTCAAGAATCTACGCCGCAAGCTGGAAGCCGCCATGCCCGGACATAACCCGATCCGCTCAGTCTACGGAGCGGGGTACAGCTACGAGCCGGAAGACACCGCGTGAAGAGTGCGGCAACGCTTATTGGTTACCGCAAAACCGGCCTGACACCTACTCCGGCCCTACCCCGACTACAGTGTTCGGATCTTAGCGAGCAACTCCGCCGTTGCCCGAGCAGGATCGTCCTGCCCGCAGATCGCGGACACTACGGCCACACCCCTGGCGCCAGCCTGCAGTAGCGGCAGGCAGTTTCCAGCCTGAATACCGCCGATGGCCACCACTGGCCAGCGACTGGACGCCACCAAACTGGCGAAGGCGGTCAAATCGATTACCGGTGAAGCATCCGTCTTGGTGCCGGTCGGATATACCGGGCCGACGCCGAGATGATCCACCACGTCATGCGGGACGGCGGCCAACTGTTCGGCATTCGAGACCGACAATCCCAACCATTTATCCGGCCCGATCAGGCGGCGCACGACCACGGCTGGCAGATCGGCCTGGCCGACATGCACGCCATCCGCATCGACCGCCAAAGCAATATCAACATGGTCATTGATGATCAGCGGCACGCCGAGCGGCCCAAGCACGGCCTTGAGTTCGGCTGCCGTTTCCAGCCACTGGCGCTTCTTCCAGTGGGGTGCGCGCAACTGCACGACTGTTGCGCCATTTTCGGCGGCCAGCCGGGCGGTACGCACCATGCCCTCGGCCCCCCCGCACAGATCGGGGTCGAGAACCAGATAGAGCGAAAGATCCAGAGATTTCATTCCGCTTGCGCCCGCAACTCGTCCGGAGTCAACAGGAATAGCGCATCCAGAAATTCCGCTTTGAACGACCCCGGCCCCTGGCTGTTGGCTGCAGCGCGCGCGCCACACTTACCAGCCACCGCACACGCCGCCGCCACCGCATTGAGGCGGTTCGGTGTATGTGCGGTAAAGGCCGCCACCAGCGCCGACAAGGCGCAGCCGGTGCCAACCACGCGCGTCATCACCGGGTGTCCCCACGGCGTCGCCCAGGTGGTCGTGCCATCGGTGATGAAATCCGTTTCCCCGGTTACGGCCACCACGGCACCGGTGGTGCGTGCCAGTTGCTCGGCGGCTTCAATTGCCGAGTCCGAATCTGCGGTCGCGTCGACGCCACGGCCAGATCCGGCAAACCCTGCCAGTGCAAGAATTTCCGAAGCATTACCACGAATCGCCGCCGGCGTGCAGGTCAGAAAATCACGGCAAGCTTGCGTGCGATAGGCTAATACGCCCACCGCCACCGGATCGAGCGTCCACGGCACTCCAGCCCGGTTAGCCGCAGAGACGGACTGACGCATCGCCGCCAGACGTTCGGGATACAGCGTACCGACGTTGACCAGCAGCGCGCCCGAGATAGCCGCAAACGCCTCGACTTCTTCCTCGGCCACGATCATCGCCGGCGAGGCGCCCACGGCGAGCAGCACGTTCGCGGTAATTTCCTGCACCACTTCGTTGGTCAGCAGATGAACCAAGGGGTTGGTTGCACGCAGGCGAGCCAACTCGTCGGCAATGATTCCCACTGGAAGCGTTTTCACCATGATTTGGGGTCGTCCTGAGAATTAAGAGACGACCAGTATAGCGCCCGGCATCGTGCTGAAAAAGAAGAGGCGCACGCAAAATGTCTTCGGCGCGCCTTGCTCAGTGCGCCCCGAAGACAATAACGGGTTCGACCCTGACCGCCTCACCCTCTCCAGTAATCAGCATCTCGCCATCCTGGATCATGCATTGCAGACTCATCGCCCGGTTGGCGAGCGCCGCCAGTGCTTGCGTGCTTTCCACGGGCACCCTGAACACCGTCAGATTCGACAGCTTCTCCAGCGTCGCGCGATTCTGCTCCCACCACATTTCCGCTACCCGGCCGCCGTAGGTAAACACCACCACGCGCCCGGCCCGGCCGGAGGCCTTGCGCAACCAGCGCTCGTCGGGCAGGCCGACGACGATCCAGAGATCAATGACTCCTGTCAGGTCCTTGAGCCAGAGGTCCGGCTCTTCGTCGGTCGACAGACCCTTGCCGAAGGCCAGCGCTTCGTGGGCGTAGCGCATGAACGCCAGCAGGCGAACCATCATGCGCGCGTCGTTCTCGGAGGGGTGCCGCGCGAGCGTCAGCGAATAGTTCTCGTAGTGGTTGCGATCCATATCCGCAACCGAGAGATCAACCTTGAATATTGTTGCCTTGAGTGCCATCGTAATCCGCTTTGAATCCAGCGTGTAACGCAGTCGCCGCCCGTAATATTTGCTAACAGGTCGCCTGGCTGGCGTGACGTGGGAAGGAATGAAGGCCGCTATACTAGCGGAAATCCTGAACCAACCTCCGATCCGATGCATCCACACCGCTTATTTCTGACCCTTGCCGTCGTCGCCAGCACCGTCGCAGGCGGAGCGATGGCTTACGGGCCAACTGATCCTTTCGCTATCGAAGCGATCACGCCGCCACGCCCGCTGCTCGCGCCGATGCCCGAGAGCGCCTACCTTCCCTGCCAGGGCCTGCCGGCGAACACACTCTACGGCGTGCTTGAAGTCGTCGATCTCGCCCTGTGCCAGAATCCAATCACTCACGAGGCGTGGGCCAACGCCCGTGCGCAGGCCGCTCTGGTCGGCGTTGCGCAGTCGGATTTCCTGCCCGGACTCGACGGCAGACTGGGTGTCAGTCGGGTTAACTCCAGTGCTCAGAACACCAACCAGAGCAGCGCTTCGCTGACGCTCTCGTGGCTGCTTTACGACTTTGGCGCACGCTCGGCCAACCTTGAGAACGCCCGTCAGCTTCTCAGCGCCGCGGCGTCAACGCTCGATGCCACGGTACAAAGCGTTTTCCTCGCCTCGCTCCAGTCCTACTACAACGCCCAGGCAGCACGCGCCGCCGTAACTGCCGCGCTGGAATCGGAAAAAGCCAGCCGCGAGAGTTTCACCGCCGCCGAAGTACGCTACACGGTTGGCACCGGAACACCAGCCGACCGCCTGCAGGCACAAACCGCCTGGTCGCAGGCCACGCTCAATCGCATCAGGGCCGAGGGTACGCTCAAGAATGCCTACGGCACACTGGCTAACGTAATGGGCCTCGATGCCAGCCAGCCGCTGCGGCTGGCCGAAATCAGCGAAGCCCGGCCCGATGCCACGTTTGAACGCGACATCGAAGCATTGATCGCCGAAGCGCGAGAATACCGCCCCGATCTCAGGGCCGCTGAAGCGCAAGTCAAGGCGGCCCGGTCAAACGTCGATTTCACCCGCGCCTCCGATCTGCCGACCCTGTCGCTGGCTGCCGGCCCAAGTTGGGTGGATAGCGGAAACATCACCAGCCACAGCAATTCGATCGGGCTGACGCTGACCCTGCCGCTTTTCTCCGGCTTCGCTACGACCTACAGGCTGCGTTCCGCGCAGGCCAGAGCCGAAGCCGTCAGCGCCCAGCGTGACAACGTCCGCCTGCAGGTCGCCCTTGATGTGTGGACGGCCTACCAGAGCCTGATCACGGCCAACCAGACGATCACGACGACGGCCGATCTGCTGGCCAGCGCCGAACAATCCGAACGTGTCGCCCTCGGCCGCTACAAGGCCGGCGTCGGCAATATCCTTGACCTGCTCAACGCCCAAAGCGCCCTGGCGGCCGCGCGGGTGCAGCGCATCCAGGCCATGCTCGACTGGAATATCTCCCGCGCCTCGCTGGCCAAGGCCGTTGGCACACTCGACAGCCGCCTGCTGAACCCCGTTGCAGAAACAAAAACACCATGAACCCGATACTCAGGAAATTCTTCGTTGCGCTCGTCGCGGTGGCCATGGTTGGCGGCGGCATCACCTGGTATCGAAGCAGCGCGGTACAGCTACCCGAACAGCGCTACCGGATTCAGGCGGTGGAGAAAGGCGATCTCATTCAAACCGTCTCCGCCAATGGCACGCTCAACCCGGTTGTTCTGGTCAACGTCGGCACGCAGGTGTCCGGCACCGTCACCAAGCTTTATGTCGACTTCAATGACAAGGTCGAGAAAGGCCAGGCCCTGCTTGAGCTCGACCGCTCGCTGCTCGCCGCGCAGGCCCGACAGTCGATCGCCAGCATCGGCAATATCTCGGCGACGCTGGAACTGGCGCGCGCCAATGAGGCCCGCATGAAGGCGCTGTTCGCGCAGGAGTATGTGTCCCGGCAGGAACTGGATCAGGCGATCCAGGCGCGCAAATCGGCCGAGGCGCAGTTGGCGCAGGCCAGAGCCTTGGCCGACAAGGATCAGGTCAATCTCAACTACACGACGATCCGCTCGCCGGTCTCCGGGGTCGTGATCGACCGCGTGGTGGATCTGGGTCAGACGGTGGCAGCCAGCCTGCAAACACCAACGCTGATCAAGATCGCGCAGGATCTCTCCGAAATGCGCATCGATTCGAGCTTTGCCGAAGCCGATATCGGCAAGATCAAGGTGGGCCAGAAGGTCCGCTTTACGGTCGATGCCTTCCCGGACCGCTCATTCACCGGCGATGTGCAGCAGATTCGACTGAACCCGACGACAACACAAAACGTCGTCACCTACAACGTTCGTGTCTCGCTGCAAAACCCCGATCAGATTCTGCTGCCGGGCATGACCGCCTACGTGAACATCGGCGTTGCCCGGCGCGACGATGTCGTGATGATCCCCAACGCCGCACTGCGCTTCAAACCGGCCGATGGCGACGAGAAAACCACCGACAAACCGGCTGACGGCCCGGCACGAAACGGCCCGCCGGCAGGCGACCAACGACGCCAGGGGGAAGGCAAGGGTAAAAAACGCGACGGCAACAGCGGCACGGTTTATGTAGTCGACGGCAAGCAGCTCAAGCCGGTCAGCATCCAGCTCGGCATTACCGACAACCGCAACACGGAAGTCTCGGGCGGCGACCTGAAACCGGGCGACCGGGTGGTAATCGGCGACAATCCGTCCAGCGTCAACGGCAAACCCAGCAGCGTGGGCATGAGG
>JANNNT010000284.1:0-2705 GCA_031398685.1 Rhodocyclaceae bacterium
CCGGCTGCCGCAAATCGGCACGGCAGGCCGCCGACCTGCTCGACCGCCTGGCCGACGATCCGGCGCTCGACAGCGATACCCGCAAGCTGTGCCAGCGCGCCAGCGACCGGCTCGGCGACCCCTGAGTAATGACTTCAGCCCGCGCTTGCGGGTCGTCTTTCCGTTCAAACGCCCTCACCAATCCGCTGAATCAAGCGGGACGCCGCAGCCAATCCCACGACCGAAACCCAGTTTGAAAACCGACATCCTGCTCACCGAGCCCGCGTTTACCGGACTCCCCGCTTATGCCCGCGCGCTACCGCCCTGCGGCCTGATCACCGCTTTCGTCAGTCATTACGACGACCTCGTCGCGCACGTCCGGCGGCACATCGGCACGCGCGGCGGCGACCGCGCCACCGCGCGCGATGTGGTGCATGACGTGTGCCTCGAGCTGATCGAAACCCCGCCCCAGGACATCATCCACACCCCGCTCTCCTTTCTGCGCGAGGTCGTCGCACGCCGCGCCATCGACCGTCACCGGATCGAACACGGGCGCCGTGCCTGGGTCGAGAGCAGCGACGAACTGCCGGACCGCGCTGACGAGAGTCCGAGCGGACGCGACCCGGCGCGCATTGTCGACGGCCGCCAGCGCATGCGCGTGCTGGTAGTGGCCATCGAAGCCCTGCCGCCGCGCTGTCGGGACGTCTTTGTCATGCACAAGATCCACGAACTACCGCAGCGCGAGGTTGCCGAGCATCTCGGCATCTCGCTGAAAACCGTCGAGAAGCATTTGCGCCTCGGCGTCGCCGCGTGCTGGCAGGCGCTGCTCGAAGCGACATGAGTTCGCCGCGCAAGATGCCGGGCCGCGCACGCGACACCGATCTCGGCTCGACGCTTGCCACCGAACGGGACGCGCTGAAAGCGCTTTTCCCGCTGCCCACGGCCACTCCGCGCGGAAAAAAGGGCACACCGGGCAAGGTGCTGCGCAAAGGCGCCACCCGGGCGCTGGCCGTTGCCGCCGTAGCGCTGCTGGGCAGTGCACTGTACTGGGTGGACCCGGCCTACCAGCACGCGCAATACGCCACAGCCATTGGCGAACGCCGGGAGATCAAGCTCGCCGACGGCAGCCGGATCAGCCTAAACACGGCAACGCAGCTCGCCGTGTCCTGGCATTTGCGCAGCCGGCGCGTCGCCCTGCACCGCGGTCAGGTGTTGTTCACGGTGGCGCCGGCCACCTATCGCCCCTTCGACGTGCTCGCCGGGACAACCCGCATCCATGTTGTCGGCACCGTTTTCGACGTAAGGAACGATGCCGGAACGGTCACCGTTGCGGTCGTCGAAGGCCGTGTCCGGGTCAGCGAAGCGCAGCAGCCGCCGGCCCTGCTCGGCGCCGCCGAGCGGATTGCCAGCCTGGATGGAAAACTCGGCCGGCGGCAGGCGATCCAACCGGAAACGGCCACTGCGTGGCAGCGGGGGAAAATCGTTTTCGAACGCTCCCGGCTGGACGATGCCCTGCGCGAAATCCAGCGCTACCGCAAAACGCCAATCCGCCTGCATGGTGAATCCATCGCCCGGCTCGAAGTCTCGGGGGTGTTCGAGACGGCACGCACCGACCAGCTGCTTGACCTGCTGCCCGCCATCCTGCCGCTGCGCCTGACCCGGAACGGCGACGGCAGCGTGGATGTTGGTCCGCGCTGAGTAAGGTCGAAACCCGGCAGTGTTTTCTTTCGGCGGGCCGGTTACCCGGCGAACGCCGGAACGAGCCGTAGAACTGAAATCTCGGATGGCGCGCCGAAGCGCTTGGGTGGTCCCCAATAGCCCGTTCCCCGGCTGGTATAGACCCACAGCCGACCCAGCCGATGCAGCCCGGCCGTAAAGGGTTGCTGCAGGCTGACCAACAGATTCCATGGCCAGAATTGCCCGCCATGAGTGTGCCCGGAGAGCTGCAGATCGAAGCCGGCGGATTCCGCGGCGTGTGCCGAACGCGGCTGGTGGGCCAGCAATATCCTGGGAATTCCGTCCGGGCTGCCGCGCAGCGCAACTCGGGGATCGCTGCGTTGGGCGGGGTCGAAGGCGTGGGCGCTGTAGTCGGTCACGCCGGCCACTACCAACTGCGCGCCGTTGTGCTCGATAAGCACATGTTCGTTCATCAAGCCACGCAGGCCCAGGCGCTTGAACTCCCTCATCCACTCCAGGGCGCCCGAGTAATACTCATGGTTGCCGGTGACGACATAGCTGCCATGCCGCGCCACGAGTTTGGCCAGAGGCGCGGTATGGGATGAAAGCTGTCGAACGCTGCCATCGACCACGTCGCCGGTGATGGCGATCAGGTCGGCGTCCAGGCTGTTAACGCGATCGACAATCGCCGCGACATAGTCACCCTTGATGGTCGCTCCGACGTGGATGTCGCTGATCTGAACAATCGTGAAGCCCGTCAGTGAGGCCGGCAAACCCGCCAGGGGAATGTCGATGCGCACGACACGCGCCACCCGGCGCGCATTGATGAAACCGATCACGGTCAGCAGCAACGCCACTACGAGGACGGCCATCGCCGTCATCGTGGCCAGCGCCGGCGACCCCGCCACCAGCAGCAACAGATCGCGCAGCAGCGTCAGCACAAAAACGGAGGAAAACAGCCCCATGGTCAGCGAACCCGCCCAGCTGATCCGGTCGGCCAGCGCCGGCCGGGAAACGAGAAAGCGGGACAGCATGCCCAGGGGCAGAAG
>JANNNT010000325.1:0-11754 GCA_031398685.1 Rhodocyclaceae bacterium
TGCTGGATGCGGGAGCGTCGGGCTACGTGACCAAGGCATCGGCCAGCGACCAGTTGCTGCGCGCGATCAAAGCCGTACAAAATGGCCAGAAGTACTGCTGCCCGGTTGCTGCCGCTGCCATGGCGCATAGCCTGTCCGGCAAGAACGGCCAAGAGAAACTCGGCGGCGCGGCCAGCCTCGGCGCCCGCGAACGCCAAGTACTGCAGTTGGTCGCCGAGGGACACAGCTCGACACAGATCTCGGCGCTTCTGCATATTGCGCCATCCACGGTCGAAGTCCATCGGCGCAACATCATGCGCAAGCTGGATTTGCACAGTGTCGCCGAGCTGACCAAGCTCGCCGTCCGCTACGGTCTCACCTCCGGCTGAACCGAGTGCCGGCTGTCTGCGGCCTTGGAAAACTCCACCACGCCCTCAAGCCTTTTAGTCGCCAGAATAAGCGAATCCGGGTATATGCACCCTAGGCGGCACTCCCTAGAATTTGTACTAGTGTTACGCGAACAGCATTGACGAGTTGGCTGCGATTTTCGCTGACCAGCCGCTTGATCAAGCTTGATTCGCCATAACAGGATCTCCATCCCGATCCCGTCTGGTTAATCAAGGTCGCGCACATCCGATCAATTCTAGTCGTGTGCCAACAATGCCTTGTCGAAGAAGAAATAACGAATCATTTCTGGATTTCATGATGAGTTTGCCTTGGCAGGTGAGCGTCTTACTCGGCGAGGCGGCCTTTGTGGGGTTCAAGTGGATATTGCCCGCAATGGGCTCTTCCAACATATCACTCAAGCCGATCACGGTTACTTACTCGGGCATGGAATGGCTTTTCTCCGGCCTATTTCTGCTGATCGGTGCCGTCCTTTTTGTCGCCCAAAACAGGGCATGGCTTGGACAGGAATGACGAGATCTTCTTCTGGCACCAGTTTCCAGCCAGGCATGCAAAATGAATTACGGACGCTCTGCAACCGAGTGCACAAATTACGCGAACCAGTTGCAATTCGATGGCGAGTGTGCGGAACCAGGCGCTCCGATCAAACGGGGTGTTCTCGGAGAACGCCTTAGCACGCAAGGCTTTAATTGGCCGGTTGTTTTGCCAAGAATTGGTTCAAGTACGCAATATGGGTAATTTTGCCCGTCACGGCTTCCTGCACAAAACGGGATGCAAGCCAACTTCAAAAGGGAGTGCGACACATGAGTAAGAAAATTGTTTACGTTACCGGCGGCATGGGTGGAATTGGCACCGCGATTTGCCAGCGTCTGGCGACTGATGGCTTTAAGGTCATCGCCGGCTGCAGCCCGAATTCTCCGCGCAAAACTAAATGGCTGGCGGATCAAAAGGAACTGGGCTTTGACTTCATCGCCTCCGAGGGAAATGTTTCGGACTGGGACAGCATGGTTGCCGCTTTTGCTAAAGTGCGTGCCGAAGTCGGTGAAGTCGACGTACTGGTCAACAATGCCGGGGTCACCCGCGATGGCGTTCTCCGCAAGATGAGCCCGGAAGACTGGAAAACCGTGATCGACACCAACCTTAACTCGCTCTTCTTTGTCACGCGGCAAATCCTCGACAGCATGATGGAGCGCGGCTGGGGGCGGATCATCAACATTTCTTCGATGAACGGCCAGAGAGGTCAGTTCGGCCAGGCCAACTACGCCACCGCCAAGGCGGGGATATACGGCTTTACCAAGTCCCTGGCGTTCGAAGTAGCCAGCAAGGGCGTGACGGTGAATGCCGTCTCGCCCGGTTATATCGGCACCGACATGGTCAACGCCATCCGGGAAGACGTTCTGCAAAAAATCGTCAGCGCCATCCCGGTCAAACGCTTGGGCACGCCGGCGGAAATTGCCTCCATGGTTGCGTGGCTGGCATCCGATGAAAGCGGTTTCGCTACGGGGGCCGATTTTTCCCTCAACGGCGGAAATCACATGGCCTAAGCCACCGGCAGTTGATCGATACTTAAAAGGAGTTTTACATGAGCAGAGAAGTCGTTGTTTTAAGCGCAGTCCGTTCAGCGATCGGCACCTTCGGTGGTGCACTCGCTGGTATCGAGCCATCCGAACTGGCCGGCATCGTCATGAAGGAGTCGATTGCCCGTTCCGGTGTCGATCCGCAGCAAATCAACTACGTGACGGTAGGCACCTGCATCCCGACCGATTCGCGCTATGCCTATATTTCGCGCGTTGCCTCCATCCAAGCCGGCTTGCCGATGGACTCCGTGGCCATGCAGGTCAGTCGCCTGTGTTCTTCCGGCCTGCAGGCCATCGTCAGTTCGGCGCAGAACATCATGCTGGGTGACAGCGACTACGGGATCGGCGGCGGCGTCGAAGTCATGTCGCGGGCCAGCTATATGATGCCTGCGCTACGCACAGGCGCCCGGATGGGGGATGCCCAAGCCCTCGATATGATGGTAGCCGTGCTGACCGATCCGTTTGGCGTCGGCCACATGGGGCTCACCGCTGAAAACCTGGCGGCCAAGCATGGTATCAGCCGCGAGGCGCAGGATGCTTTCGCACTGGAATCGCAGCAACGCGCCGGGCGAGCCATCGCCGAGGGGCGCTTCAAGTCGCAGATCGTCCCGATTGTCCAGCAGACGCGCAAGGGCGAAGTTGTGTTCGATACCGACGAACACGGCAAACCCGGAACAACGCTCGAGGCGTTGGCCAAGATGAAACCAGCCTTCAAAAAGGATGGAACGGTTACTGCCGGCAATGCGTCAGGGATCAATGACGGCGCAGCCTTTTTCGTGCTGGCAGCGGCGGATGTTGCGGCTCGGGCTAGTCAGAAACCGATGGCCCGCCTCGTTTCGTACGCCATCGCCGGCGTACCGAATGACATTATGGGCGAAGGCCCGATCCCGGCCACCAGGCTAGCACTCAAGAAGGCCGGTCTGCGACTGGATCAGATGGATGTTATCGAAGCCAACGAAGCCTTTGCGGCACAGGCTCTTTCCGTCGCCAAGGTACTTGAACTGGACACGGCCAAAACCAACCCGAACGGTGGTGCCATCGCCCTCGGTCACCCGGTCGGCTGCTCTGGCGCTTTTATTGCCACCAAGGCCTTGTATGAGCTTCAACGCATAGGCGGCAAGTACGCGCTGGTCACCATGTGTATCGGTGGCGGTCAGGGTATTGCGGTTATTTTCGAACGCGCCTGATTCTGCTGCGTTTGCGGGGAGGAGGCAAGGTCGCACGCAAGCAAGCGGTGACCTTCGCCCGATCTTTACCTCGATGAAAAAAACACCTATCTTATCGCATCGCAACAATTTATTAAAATTGATGCTATTGGATAAAAATATTACTTATAGATTAAAAACATATATATAAACAACGAAATAATAAATATGCTGCATTGCAATATAAATCTTGACAAGAGTTATTTAGCATCTATAATCAAGTGTATTGTGCAGTGCAACACATCATTTAGCTTCTTTAAACATTGCACATGTCCCTCGTTTATCACTCAGGAGATCAACCATGTTTACAACCATCGAACAATTTGCCGCGCTCAACAAAGCCTCAGTTGATGCCATGCTATCCCTCGCCACCACGGCGCTGTACAGCACCGAACGTCTTGCCGCACTGAAACTGAATACGGCGCGCTTACTGCTGGAAGATGGCGCAGCCAACACCAAGGCCCTTCTTGATGCCAAGGATCTGCCGGAAGTGATGGCGCTGCAGACGGCCCAGATGCACCCGGCCCTAGAACAGATCACCGCCTACAATCGCAGCTACTACGAAATTTTGTCGCAATCGAAGGACGAAGTTTCCAAGTTGCTCGAAGGCCAATTCGGGGAGTTCCAGAAGCAGGTCTCCAGCTTCATCGACAAAGCGACCAAGAACGCCCCGGCCGGTTCAGAAGTTGCGGTTGCCGCCGTCAAGTCGACAATCAAAATCGTCAACTCCGCGTTCGAGAGCATGAACAAGGCGGCCAAGCAAGCGGGTGAAATCGCTGAAGCCAACATCGCCACGGCCAGCAATGCCGCCCTCAACACGGCTCGCTCGGTTAACACCAGCAAAAAAGTGTCCGCCTGATCAATCAAGCCGGCAGCAAGAAAAAGGGCGCGGCGTGCCAACCGCGAACCGGGCATGCTCAAGGTGATCGAGGATGCCCCGGTAGCCTTGCCAGCATGGGAGGACAACGACTTGGTGAGTTGTTGGGTGTCGCCGAACGCGTCACTTCCAAGCAACTCGATGAACCTAAAAACCTCAGTTCAAACCACGGCGACGCGGCGGGCAAGGCGAAAAAACTCGGTTTCATGGCTTTTTTTACTTCACCCATTAGGTGATTGATCAAAACGCCGCGAAGCAAGTCCTTCATCTGGACGATATAAATCATTGTTTTTTTCGCTGTGCTCACCGTGGTTAACTGCTTTTTCAAGGAAAAAGCGCTTTGCCTGGGTTAACGCCGGTGTGCAACCGGACGATCGAGGAAATGCGTTGCATTTGGGTGCGATGAAGAAAGGTCGGCGGTGAGGACTGCTGGAAACCTCGGCGCGATGGAAAAAGAGCACTGACGCGGGTACCCTCGATGAGCGGCGCGCCGCCCACGTGCTGCGGATTGACCTAAGGGGTACCCACCATGGAAATTAGCCAGTTTCGTTGGACTTCGGATGCGGGATGGGAGACTCCGCCAGCCTTTGCGCGTGCGGCAAACCTCGTACTGGTGTTCGCCGATACATCCTACTTCCGCCAGCCCGAATGCTACCAGGAGCTGCGCGGGATGTTCCCGGAGGCCAGCATCGTCGGTTGCAGTTCCTCCGGCAGCGTCTTTGACACAACGATAACCGACGGCGACATCGTCGTCACCGCGGTGACTTTCGCCAAGGGACGAATCCGGCTGGTGAGTGCGATAGCCGCTCCCGGGGAAGATCTGCAGGCGCTCGCCGCCGGTATGATGAGTGAGCTCAATGCCGCGGATCTGCGTCATGCCTTCGTGCTTTCGGACGGACTATCGATCAATGGTAGCGACCTTGCCAGCGGGCTCAACAGCGTGGGCATTCCAGCAACCGGCGGCCTGGCGGGAGACGGCACGCGCTTCACCAGTACCTGGGTGATGGCCGATGCGCCGGCCGCACAAAATCTCGTCGCGATCATCGGATTCTTTGGCGAAATAACGGCCAGGAGCGGGTGCGTCGCGGGCTGGCGTGAGTTTGGTGCAGAGCGGCTGGTCACTTCTTCGCGTGGCAATGTTGTATATGAAATCGATAACAAACCGGCGCTGGCGATCTACATCAAGTACCTCGGCGAGATGGCCAAGGACTTGCCCAGCAGCGGCCTGCGCTTTCCTTTGTCCATCCGTCCCACGGAGCAGGATTTGCCGGTGATCAGAACACTGCTCGCGGTCGATGCGGCCGCACAAAGCCTGACCTTCGCCGGCGATGTGCCGCAGGGCAGCTTCTGCCGGTTGATGAAAACCGATGTCGATTCGCTCATCGACGGCTCCGGCATGGCGGCCAGCGCGGCGAAATCCGGTTCAGGTGGGAAGCCTAGCCTATGCCTGGTGGTCAGTTGTGTTGGCCGTCGCCTGGTGCTGGGCCAACTGACCGAGGAAGAGCTGGACATCGTGCGCGAGCGGATCGGGCCCTTTGCCGTAATTGCCGGATTCTACTCATACGGCGAATTGGCTCCGTTCAGCGACGTGCTCAGGTGCCGGCTCCATAACCAGACCATGACATTGACAACGCTGGCCGAGTAAATACGATGGGGTTAGCTCTTTCGACGTCAGCGGACCAAGTCAGCCACCGGTTGCTTCGACGTCAGTTGCGACGTCTCTACGGGACCGAGATCGCGCCGGAAGGCGATTGGGCAGCGCTTCTGCAGACCGTCAGCGATACTTACCAGGAGTCGGATAGCGAAAGGCGTCTGCTCGAGAATGCCCTTGAAGTCAATGCCCAGGAATTGACCGAGGCCAACAAAAAGCTGCGGCTGATCATCGACAACGCCCCGGCCGGCATCGTGATGCTGGACCGCGAGATGCGCTACCTTTTTGCCAGCCGGCGCTGGCTCCAGGACCACCGGGTGACACTGCAAGATGTCGTTGGCAATAACCACTACGAGCTTTCACCCGTAATGTCCGAGCACTGGAGAGAGACTCACCTCCGCTGCCTGGCGGGCACCACGGAGAGCTGCGACGAAGATCCGATCCCCCAACCCGACGGCAGCATCAAATGGGCCAGGTGGGAAGTGCGCCCCTGGTTCGACGCGGGTGGCGTAGTGGGTGGCCTCATCATCATGTCCGAGGACATCACCGACCGCAAGCGTGCGGAAGAACAGTTGCGCATCGCTGCGGTGGCCTTTCAGTCGCGCGACGGCATGATGGTGACAGACGCTCGTGGCATCATTCTGCAGGTTAATCAGGCCTTTACCGATGTCACAGGCTACAGTGCCGCAGAAGCCGTGGGTAACATGTCGTCCGTTTTGCATTCGGGCCGGCAGGATGCGGCCTTCTATCGCAATATGTGGGAGGCAATTACGCGCGAAGGGCACTGGCAAGGCGAGATCTGGAACCGGCGCAAGGATGGCGGCATCTATCCGGAATGGCTGTCGATCGCCGGCGTCAGGGACACCAACGGTGAGGTCACCCATTACCTTGGCATATACTCCAACATCAGCGATCCGCAGGAGGCCGAGCGCAAGATCCTCGCCCTCGCGTTCTATGATCCCCTGACCGGCCTGCCCAATCGGCGCCTGCTGCTCGATCGACTGCATCAGGCCCTGGCAGTCAGCGCGCGCAGTGGTCAGTTCGGTGGGTTGCTGCTGCTGGATCTGGACCATTTCAAGGCGATCAATGACACGCGCGGCCACGATGTCGGCGACGAACTTCTCGTTGAGGTGGCGCGGCGCCTGAGTGAGACACTGCGGGAAACGGATTCGGCGGCGCGCCTTGGCGGCGACGAGTTCGTGGTGCTTATCGAAGGACTTAACGAAGAACAGGATGCCGCGGCGACCGCCGCCGAAACTATCGCAGAAAAACTGCGCGCAGCAATTTGCCAACCCTTCACTCTCAAAGGCGAGGTGCGCCACATTACGCCGAGCATCGGCGTCACACTGTTCGGCAGTCAGGGCGAAAGGACCGATGCGCTGCTCAAGCAGGCCGACCTCGCACTCTACCAGGCCAAGGGCGCCGGGCGAAACACCATCCGCTTCTACAACTCGGCGATGCAGGCGGTCGTCGACGTTCGGGTCGAAATGGAGGCCGGGCTGCGCCGCGCGCTGGCCGAAAAGGAGTTCGTACTCTACTACCAGCCCCAAGTGGATGCCGGCGGCGGACTGATCGGCGCCGAAGCCCTAATACGCTGGCAACCGCAAGGACGGGCCATGGTGTCGCCGGCTGACTTCATTCCCGTCGCCGAGGACAGTGGGCTGATCGTGCCTATCGGTTGCTGGGTACTGGAAACAGCCTGTCATCAACTCGCCGTTTGGGCGGATAGCCCGGACACCCGAGACATCGTACTGGGGGTCAACATCAGCGCGCGCCAGTTCCGCCAGGTGGATTTCGTCGAGCAAGTGCGCATGGCATTGCAGCGTAGTGGTGCTCAGCCCACACGTCTCAAACTGGAGCTGACCGAAAGCCTGCTCGTGGAGGACGTGGAAGACGTGATTAGTATCATGCAGACGCTCAAGGACCTGGGTATCGGGTTTTCCATTGACGACTTCGGTATCGGTTATTCGTCACTCTCTTACCTCAAGCGTTTGCCGCTCGATCAACTCAAGATCGACCAGAGCTTCGTGCGCGACATTGTCATTGATGCCGATGACCGTGCCATCGTCCAGGCAATTATTTCACTGGCCGGCAGCCTGGGTCTGCACGTGATCGCCGAAGGGGTGGAAACCGAAGCCCAGCGAGACTTCCTCGCTGCCCACGGCTGCCAGGCCTACCAGGGCTACCTGTTCGGCCGGCCCGCGCCTGCGGATCAGTTTGATAGGCTGCTCCGTACCGGATCGGAGCAGCACGCCTGTTAGTTTCCAGACCATGAGCCAGTTGGTCGGCGCCGTGTTTGTCGGTTGCAGAACCGACTGATTACACTGATGGCTGGTTTGTCGCGGGCAGGCCAAGTCGCTGTGCAAGCAACGGCCGACACACTGCACGCCGCTTTCGCGGCCGACCCGAAACGATTCGAGGGCAAGAGCCCTCAACCACCCAAACTGTCTTTCGCCGCCTAGATCAACCCGTCCAGGCGGTAGTCCACCGTCAAAAAGACGCTCGATCCCTGAACACTAGATTGATGTATCCCGGTGTCTCACTGTTATAGGCTCTTTCCGATGTCCGGGGTCGATCGTCGAACGACACCCGTTTCATGAAAACCACAGGCGCCGTATAAAAGACTTCCACTGTCTCCTCCATATCTTTCATCTCTTTGGCATGCGCCACAACTAAAGGGCCATTCATAGTGAACTCCAGTGCAATTAAAACAAAAAATACAGACAGGCCAAAATGCACAAGCCAAGGACTGGCAAATTACGCTCAGAGACCTTCAGGTCATTGCGACCCCTTCTGCGGCTTGTGCGACAACGGCTTGTAAAACCATTAGTCATAACCTGACACTTCAAAGAGACAGGATACTCATCCGCTTCTTAGCCGGATATACCTGGATTCATTACTTAAGAAACCGGATAAAGGCAGCGGAGAGGTGGCGATAAATGTCCCATTATCAACTTACGGGAGGCGCCGAGTTTGGGAGCCGGAGCAGAGTCATGCAATCCGGTTGCGCGCTATCGCGCCCGAGGCGCGAGCGCAGGCGATACCGATCTGTCGTCGGAACATGATTGGCCTGTAACAAACCAGAGGCGGCTTCGTTTAACGTAGCAATAACCGCGGCCTCGGATGCCGCGTAATGCGCAAGCGTGTCGACTCTGAATATTCAAAATCGCGCTACTATATGCACTGGGAGCGCCGCCTCATATATTCCGCAAAACGCAGTTTGTCCTGATGTATTTGCGATTCGAAGCCAGGTGCGATCATCCCCCGCAATCAGGAAGGTAATACGTGGCCAAGCAGGTGCAATCAATTAAACGTGCAACACCGGCGCACACGCGCCCGATTGCCAAGCGCTCAACGACGCCGCTCAAGCCCCAAACGGCCGCCGAACCAGGCGCCGAGCAAGCCGCATGTCCTTTCCCGATTGTCGCCATCGGCGCCTCCGCAGGCGGCCTCGAAGCCCTGAAGCAGTTTCTTGCTCATGTACCCCCCGATAGCGGCATGGCCTTTGTCGTTATCCAGCATCTCGACCCCGACTACAAGGGCCTGCTGCCCGAATTGCTGCAACGGAGCACCACCATGCCCGTAGCACAGGCCAGGAACCGCATGAAGGTCAAACCCGGCGGCGTCTATGTAATTCCGCCCAACCGCGATCTGTCGATTCGGCACGACAGCCTCTACCTGCTCGTACCGGTAGCGCCGCGCGGACTGCGCCTGCCGATCGACTACTTCTTCCGCGCTCTCGCCGACGACCGGCATGAGCACGCCATTGGTGTCGTTCTCTCCGGCATGGGTTCGGACGGCACCCTCGGCCTGCATGCCATCAAGGAACACGGGGGCCTGGTTTTGGTCCAGGACCCGGCCACGGCCGAGTTCGGCGACATGCCCCGCAGCGTAATTGATAACGGCCTGGCCGACATTGTTGCCGCCGCCGATGAACTGCCACTACGCATCATCGCCACCCTGCGTGAATCACCCCGCGCGCCCTCCATACAGTCGGCAGAAGAAATGGAGGCCACGGCGCAGAGGAGCGCCTTCGACACGATCTGCATCCTGCTGCGGGCGCACACCAGCCACGATTTTTCGCGTTACAAAAAGAGTGCCGTCTATCGCCGCATCGAGCGCCGCATGGCTATCCATCAGCTCGACCGCGTTGCCGACTACGTGCGCTACCTGCGCGAGAACACGCAGGAAGTCGACTTGCTGTTCAAGGAACTGCTGATCGGCGTCACCCGCTTTTTCCGCGACCCCGCGTTCTGGGCTTACCTGCAGGACCCGGTGCTGTACGAACGGCTCGCCGCCTGCCCGGCGGGCAGCGCGCTGCGCGCCTGGGTGGCCGGCTGTTCCACCGGCGAAGAGGCTTATTCGCTGGCCATCGCCTTCTGCGAAATGCAGGACACGCTGCAACCGTCAGGACGCCATACGCTGCAGATCTTTGCCACCGACCTCGATCCGGATGCCATCGAGCAAGCGCGTCAGGGCGTCTACCCCGCTTCTATCGCCGCCGACGTTTCGGAAGAGCGACTGAAACGTTTCTTTGTCGACAATGACGGCGGCAGCGGCTACCGGGTGAGCAAGGAAATCCGCGAGATGGTGATGTTCGCCCCGCATAACGTGATCATGGACCCGCCGTTCACCAAGCTGGACGTTCTCACCTGCCGCAATCTGTTGATTTACCTCAGTCCGGAGTTGCAGAAGAAGCTACTGCCGCTCTTTCACTACAGCCTCAAGCCGGACGGTATCCTCATGCTGGGCAGTGCCGAATCGATTGGCAGCTTCACCGAGCTGTTCGTGCCGATCGAAAGCAAGGCACGCCTGTACCGGCGCAGCATCAGCCCGTTGCGCACCGCTGAGCTTGAGTTCCCCACCCGCGCATTACCGACGACGACTGAATCGCTCATGGAAACCACGCCCGGAACGGCTACCACCACGCTGCAGCATTTTGCCGACCAACTGCTGTTGCAACAGTTTTCCCCGGCCGCCGTGCTGGTCAGCGGCGCTGGCGATCTGGTCTACATCAGCGGGCGCACTGGCAAATACCTGGAGCCGGCGGCCGGCAAAGCCAACTGGAACATTCATGCCATGGCGCGCGATGGGCTGCGCCACGAACTGGCCCTGGCCCTGGCCAAGGCGCTGCGCAGCGGCGAGCGCGTGCTCTGCCGCAATCTTCACTTCGCCGTCAACGACGGCCTGCAGGCCGTGGACATCACGGTGTGCCCCCTCGCCGAACCGGCGGTGCTGCGCGGCATGGCCATGGTGGTGTTCACCGACGTTGCCGCTGCGCCGCTGCCAGCCCCGTCCGTCACCGGCCAACGCTCGCTACAGCGTAGTTCGCGCGAGTCCGAACTGGCGCAGACGCTAGACCAGGTGCAAATGCAAACGCACGCCCTGCGCGAGGAAATGCAAACCTCGCAGGAAGAACTCAAGACAGCCAACGAGGAGCTGCAATCGACCATTGAAGAACTGCAATCTTCCAACGTGGAACTGACTACGTTCAAGGAGGAAATGCAGTCGCTCAACGAGGAACTGCAGACCGTGAACCTCGAGCTGCAATCAAAGGTAGACGAGCTGTCGGCCGCCAACAGCGACATGACGAACCTGCTCAACAGCACCGACATGGCCACCGTTTTCCTCGATAGCGCGCTGCACGTGCGGCGCTTCACCACCCAGGCGACGCGGCTTTTCAAGCTGATTCCAGGCGATGTCGGTCGCCCCCTGTCCGACATCGTCACCGACCTCATCTACCCCGGGCTGCTGAGTGACGCCGACAAGGTGCTGCGCAGCCTGGTCTTCCAGGATCGTGAAGTCGCCACCGGCGATGGGCGCTGGTTCCAGGTCAGGATCATGCCTTACCGCACCCTGGCCAACGTCATCGACGGCGTCGTCATCACCTTCAACGATATTAGCCGGGCCAAGCGCCTGGAAGCGCAACTGCGGGAAAGTGCCAGCACGGCAAAGGAGTCACCATGACGAAAAGGATAGAGGTTGCCGAGCGGCGCCACACCGTTGAAGCACGTCGACAAGGAGAACGCGCGACAGCCGGGGCGGCTGATGCCAATCTGC
>JANNNT010000340.1:0-4838 GCA_031398685.1 Rhodocyclaceae bacterium
CCGTGTACCGCTGGGAGTGCGCGGTGCGCGCGTCGGTGGTGATGGGCTTCGTCGGCGCCGCGATAGAAGCTCGTGGGCCGGTTGGCCGCCGGCTCCAGCAGGTCGCGCAGGGTCGGCACTGCACCGTTGTGCAGGTAGGGCGCGCGCAGCCAGAGGCCGTCAAGCGGCATGTTGGCGTAGCCGTGGGTCTTCTGGAAATGGGTGAAGCGCCACGGGTAGCCGGCGTAGAGCGTGGCCTGGTTAACGGCCAGGGTATAGGTGTAAGAATCCAGCCGGCGGCGGTCGGTGCCGATCTTGGCTAGGGGCTCGACCTGGCCGACGTACTCGCCGGAAAAATCGCTGCCCGAGGCGCCGTGGCAGGCCGCGCAGTAGTCCTGGTAGATCGGCGCGCCTTCCGCCGCCAGTTTGGCGTCGACCGGGAAGAAATCGCTGAAGGGCGGCGGCGTGGCCTCCATGATCCAGTCCTCGACGCGCTTGATGCGCGCGATATCGATGGTCGGCGGTGTCGTGCCGGTACCGAAAGCGGCACTCTTGTTGCGTTCCTCGACGGTGGTGTTGTTGCCGTCCCAGTGCAGTTGCATCTCTTTCGGTTCCTTGCGCTGGCGCTGGCGCCAGATCGAGGGGAAGTCGGCCGGGGCGTCGTATTCCTTGGGGTCCAGATGCGCCATCGGGAAGTTGAAGATGACCTTGGCCGAGTTGAAGGTATCGACCCGCCCCGGACCCCAGTCCTGCTGCTTGAATACCCAGTCGAAGCGCCCGGCCAGCGCCAGCACGCGGTCGCGCATAATGGCGATGGCGATTGGATATACGAGGTTGCGGTCGAGCAGGTCGAGGTCGCCGCCCTGGCGTTCGATCTCGGGCAGGATGTACTCCTTGGAGAACTTGGGGTCGGCGGCGCAGCGGAAGAAAAATTCCTCGAAACCCTTCATGTTGAAGGTCGCCGCGGGCATGCCGAGGACCAGGGTCGGCGGCTTGTCGGCGGCGGTGCGCACGGTGCTGATGTGGCACGCGGCGCAGTTGACGAAAACCCGGTCGATGCCCTGGAAGCGCCGCTTCGAGGTGCCCACCGGCACGTCCCTGTCGCTGCCGTCGGCGCTCTTCTCGTAGACCATGCCCAGCGACTGGTAGCCCTTGCCGGGGAGATATTGCGGGCAGATCTCGGGCAGGGCGCGCCAGATCCAGTAGGGAAAACCCATTTCGTGCTCGCCGCCGGTCGAGCCGTATTTGAAGTGCTCGGTCGGGCTGTCGTAATCGACTGGAACGTCGCCGGCGAAACGACTCACCAGCCACAGGCCGGCAAGCGCCGGAATGACGATGGTGATGATGAAAAGGATCAGGAAGCGCCGCTTCCAGGGGTTTTCTTCGTTTCGGGGGTCGTCGGTCATGGTGCTTCCCTTCGTGGTGGGTGCATCACGGATTGGGCTGCGGGGCGGGCAGGCAGGGGCGCAGCGCTTCGTAGCCGCTGGCCAGCAGCCGGGCGAGGTCGGGTGGCTGGCCGCTTTCCGCACGCAGCCAGTCGCCGACCTGGGTGAGCAGCGCGGCGCGCTCCGGGCTGGCGCGCCAGCCGGCAGTGTCGGTGGCAAAAGCCGGCAACAGGCTTTCCGGCGGCATCGGGGTTTTGTCCCGCTGTTCCGGCGTCAGGTCGGCCATGGCCAGTCGCACATAGAGCCTGGGTGCACACTGGCGCAAGTTGGCGGCGACCTGGGCACTGCTGCCAGAAAGAAAATTGGGCGGGACGCTTTCGGCGCTCTGGTGGCAGGCGGCGCAGTAGGGATAAAACCCTTGCACGGCGGGCTCCATCGGGCGTGTCGCCTGGCTTCCCGGTGCCACGGCGGGTACTTCGAGTCGTGGCGGCGGAAGCCCGTCGGCCGCCTGGCAGCAGGGTACAACGCTGGGCGCACCCAGCCGGGCAAACAGGGCCGCAAAAAGCTGTTCGCGCGGGAACGGGCGGGGACCAAAAAGCGCAGCGCCATTCGTCCCTTCCGCCAGCGTGGCCACCGCCTGCTCGACGTTTGCGAAGTCCTGGCGCAAATCGACCGTCACACGGCCTTTGCTCGGATCGCTCGGGGAAAGCTGGAACGCGATGCGCGCCAGCGGGTTGCCGTCAGCGCCGCGTGGGCTGCGGTCCGGCACCAGGGCGAAGCGCTCGCCGTGGCCCGGGGTGGCGGCAGCCAGTGTTATGCCGCTCAGGGTGCCGGTGCCCGGCAGGGTCAAGCGTTCGAGCCGCCCTCCCGAAATCTTGCCGCGTACGATCTCCAGCGTGGCGGACAACTGTGACCCGCTCTCGCCGGCGGCTGGCTGGCAACGTACCGACCAGCGCGAAGCGCCCGGCTGGAAGCGGCAGGGGGCACGGTGCTGAACGCTCTGCGTCGGACGTACGGCCAGCGCGGTTTCGAGGCGCTGGCGGTCAGTCGCCGCGACAAATTCGGCCAATCCGCCGACGACCTGATCAATCGCGTCGGCGGCATCGGCCCGCCAGATTTCTTGAGCCGGGCGGGGTGCCAGCGCTTCGAAGCGAGCCGGGACATGGGAGTAAGCCACCCGCCGAGCCGTGTCGTCGGGCCAGGTGGCGATGCCTTGCAGGGGATTGCGGTTGGGAATGTCCGCGGTGGCAACGGCGAGGCCGCCGGGCCAGCGCCGGCCGGCTTCGGCGCGTATCGGGGCGGTAACGCGACTACTGAAATCAGCGTCTCGCGAACCCTTGCGGCCATCGGACAGCGCGTGGCGCAGGGCGGCGGTGAACAATCCGGCGCGGCAGTGCAGAGCGGGCAACTCGGAGCCGCCACATCCTTCACGCCACAAACGCTGGGTCAGCGCAAAACCGTTGGCGCGTTTGATGGCGACGTCGATGGCGTAAGGGATATCGACGCCCCGTTCCGGCGGGATGCCGTGGAAACGCCTACCGCCGGCCGAGAGCTGCGCGGCGACCTGCGGGTTGGCGTTGGTTTCGTCCCACAGGGCACGGGAGAAAATGGGCGCGCCGTTCTGGTGGCAGGCAAAACAAAGGGCGCGGTTGGCGTAGACCACCTGCGGTTTGCCGCCAGCCCGGTAATCCTTGACCAATTGGAATTCAAAACGGCCCGCGGCTTCGTTGTAACTGATCACTTCCAGCACCGCTGATTTTTCCTGATAGCCGATGTAGAGCCGGTCTTTAAGCAGCAGTGCCGAGGCGGCGGGCGGCGAATCGACCGCGACCACCACGCGCGGGAACGTGAAGTAATCAGGGGCAGCGGCGCTGCGTTGCAGTGAACGCCCAAGCGGGATCAGAACACGCTTGGCCGGGGGCAGCGCGCTGGCGCGGTCCGGGCTGAGCTGGGCATCGATCCGGGCGAGCAGGGCTTCGAAAGGGAAGGGCAAATCGTAGGTCGCGTAGGCCGCGTAGGCCGCCTTGCCCTGGTGCACGGAGGCAAATAGCCGGTCGAACTGCGAACGTCCGGTGGGCGGCAGGTTTTCACCCGGGCGTGCCGGGTCGATGACCCAGGTGGCTTCAGGTTTTCCGGCAGCCATGAGCGTTGCGCTGCCGAGCGTCAGCACGCAGAGTCCTGTGCAAAGAACCCGGGGAAGCGTCATGACCGATCCTCATGGCCGTGTTTCCGCACCGCTCAGGGCTTGGTGGCGGCAACGGCAACCGTACGCGCCTGCGTTCCCGGCCAGCAGTCTTCCAGCACCTTGCCGGTCTTGACGAATTCCTCCCGTGCCTTGTCATCGGTGGCTTTGTCGTAGAGGGTGAAGTTAAGGGCGAAGCCGCGGTCGAGGTAGGCGCGGCCGAGGTAGAGCCCGGGGCGGATCATGCGGATTTCGTCGCGCACCTTGAGGCCGCGGCGGCCGGCGAGGTAGTCCGGGCTCTCTTGATAACCCGGAATTTCGTCAGTGAAGAAATAGTCGATGATGATCGACTCGCGGCGGGCATCGAGCAGGCTCTGGCCGCAGTACAGCTTGGCCGGGAAAAGCAGCCAGGTCTCCTTGCCGCCATAATTGATTTTCTTCGGCTCGCCTTCGACCAGACCGGCCTTTTTGAGGGCCGAAAGGTCTTCGATACGGTTGCGCAACACCCGTTCCTCGCGGAAGAACACCTTGCCCCGCCACAGCGCCTCACCGATTTCCTCGACAACCAGTCCCTTGAGATGCAGTGCGGTGCCGGTAAAGCCGCCGACAATTTCGGACAGCCGGAACTTGCCGCTGCCACCCCGCGGCAGCAGGATGCGGCCGTCGAAGGCGCCGTCCGGGATGGGCCCGGCGGCGAGGCGAGCGTAGATCTGGTCGAGTTGATCCTGCTCCAGGCTGGCCAGGTAGTCCGGCGTGATTTTTGCCAGTTCGGCCGGGGCGATGGGGTACTTGTAGTCGACCTGGGCGAGATCCAGTTTCGACTGGTAGTTCTTGTCGTAAGGGGCAAAGGCGATCGTGGGCGGCTCCAGCTTGCTGCAGGCGGCTAGCGCGAAGGCCGCAAGAGTGATCAAACCGGAACGCAGAATAAAGGTGGTCGGTAGTCTCATGATGTGATCTCCCGGTGCCTTAGAGCGTGGCGAGGAAGGCCGTCAGCGCCTTCTTGTCATCTTCGCTGAGGTCTTCGCCGAAGCGGTGGCCGTCGTTTTCGATCTCTTGGGTACACGTCTCATAATTGGCGCTGAGGAAATCGCGCTTCTCGCGCAGGATCTGGACGAAACGGGCCGGCTGCTTCAGCACATCGTCGGCGATGGCCTGCAATGTCGGCACCAGGTTCTTTTTGCCTGCCGCTTCGAGCTTCGCCGGGTCGCGTTTGGAGAGGAAGAGGTCGTCCACCAGTTGCTTGTGCTGCAAGCCGTTGAGGAAGCCGGCGCTGCTGCCCGCCGGGATATTGA
>JANNNT010000393.1:0-1629 GCA_031398685.1 Rhodocyclaceae bacterium
CCGTCAAGCTGACGGAGGAGATGCGCGAGGACATACTCAAGCAAAATCACGACATGGCGAGCAGCGCGCTGCGCGTGCTCGCCGTGGCCTATCGGCCATTGCAGGAGGTTCCGGCCAGTCTGACCCCGGAAACCGTCGAAAGGGATCTTGTCTTCATCGGGTTGCTCGGCATGATTGACCCGCCGCGACCCGAGGTCATCGAAGCCTTGAAAGTGGCGCGTGGTGCCGGACTCAAAAGCATCATGGTGACCGGAGACTACAAGGATACCGCCGAGGCCATCGCCCGCGACATTGGCCTGTTGACCTCTGGCGGGCTGGTGCTGACCGGTCCGGAAATCGAAAAGCTCAGCGATGCGGAACTGGCAGCCAGAACCGACAAACTCGAAGTGTGCTGCCGGGTTTCGCCCCTGCACAAGACGCGGATCGTCGATGCCCTGAAGGCGCGCGGCCATGTCGTGGCGATGACCGGCGACGGCGTCAACGATGCGCCGGCCTTGAAACGGGCGAATATCGGCGTGGCTATGGGCATCACCGGCACGGACGTGGCCAAGCAGACGGCGGACATGGTTCTCACGGACGACAACTTCGCCAGCATCGTCGCGGCGATCGGGCAGGGGCGGATCATCTATTCCAACATCCGCAAGTTCGTCTATTTCCTGCTCGCCTGCAATGTCGGAGAAATCCTCATCATCTTCGGTGCCATGCTGATCGGCCTGCCCATCCCCTTGCGGCCGGTTCAGCTGCTTTGGCTGAATCTGGTCAGCGATGGTGCCCCCGCCCTCGCCCTTGGGCTGGAGAAGGGCGATCCCGACATCATGAGTCAGCCACCGCGATCACCGACGGAGCCGGTCATCAACAGGGATATGGCGATCGGCATTGGCGTTGTCGGCGTGGTCGATGCCTTGGCCATTCTGGCTGTTTTTTACTTGGCGCTGCAACGCTATCCCGAACATCTGGCGGCTGCCCAGACCATTGCCTTCGCTACACTCTGTAGCTCGGAACTCATCCGCGCCTTTACCGCGCGATCCGAGCACCACAGCGTTTTCGCCATTGGCGTGTTTTCCAACCGCTGGATGGTGTGGGCCGTCGGCGTGTCGTTCCTCCTGGTACTGATGGTAATCTACGTGCCTTTCCTTCGGCCGTTCTTCGACACCGTACCGCTTACTGCGAGTGACTGGCTGTTCATGCTCCCATTCTTTTTTGCGTCGCCGGTGGCCATGGAACTGCTCAAAGCCAACTTCAGGAAACGCTTGGCAATGACGATGAAAACAGCGTGATCCTCCGTCGCCCGCATCGAATTGAGTGGCCTGTCAAGACCCGAATCAACGCACCGATCGGTCGAGCTCCTGGTCATTCATTGATACGGGGTCTTCCAGGGGTTCGAGGTGGGTTGTGACATGCGTATGCGGCAGCGCGATGCGGATGTCCGTCTCGATACGTTCCGCCCAGTCGTGGCCGAGTTGCACCGTCCAGTGTCCTGGCACCAGAACGTGCAGGGTCACGAAGGCGCGCCCGCCTGCCTGACGGGTGCGCAGGGCATGGAAATCCAGTTCCTGTTCGCGATAGCCCGCCAGCAGGTCTTCGATTTTCTTGATCTTTTCCGCAGGCAACGAGACATCCATCAGGCCA
>JANNNT010000418.1:0-4644 GCA_031398685.1 Rhodocyclaceae bacterium
GCGGCTGACCTCGGAACTGATCCTGCTCTTTCTCTACGTCGGTTTCATCGCCCTGCAATCGGCCATCGACGATCCGCGCCGGGCCGACAAGGCGGGCGCCATTCTGGCGCTGGTCGGCGTGGTCAACGTGCCGATCATCTACTTTTCGGTGAAGTGGTGGAACACCCTGCATCAGGGTTCGTCGGTCAGCCTGACCAAGTCGCCCTCGATGGCCATGACCATGCTCTGGGGCATGCTGCTCTGCGCGCTGGCCTGCTGGATGTACGCTATCGCCGTGGCACTGATGCGGGTACGGATGATCATGCTGGAACGCGAACGGCACACGGATTGGGTGCGCGAAGAGTTGAACGAGTTGAATGAATTGGCAAGCAGGGAGTAGCTCATGTACTGGAACAGTTTTTCCGAATTTCTGGCGATGGGCAATCACGGCGTTTATGTCTGGGGTTCGGTCGCGGTCATGGCGATCCTGATGGTGCTGGAACCAGTTCTGCTGATGCAGGGTCAGAAGAAGTTGGTCATACGCCTCAAACGGCAGTTCCGCGCCGAAAAATCGGATAGAAGCGCAGATCGAAGCGCCGACCGCACAACACAGCGCCAAGGGTAAGCATTGAAAACACGACACCAGCGTATCGCACTGATCCTCGGCGGTCTGGCTGTTCTCGGCCTGGTCGTCACCCTGGTCCTCAACGCTTTCCAGAGCAATCTGGTGTTCTTCTTCTCGCCGACGCAGGTGGCGGCCGGCGAAGCACCCCAGGGTAATTCCTTCCGTATTGGCGGGCTGGTCAAGGACGGTTCGATCAAACGCGAACCCGACGGCGTTACCCTGCGTTTTGTCATGACGGACACCGAGCAGGACATGATTGTCGCCTACAAGGGAATCCTGCCCGACCTGTTCAAGGAAGGAAAAGGCGCGGTCGCGCAGGGCAAACTCGGCGGGGATGGCGTTTTCATCGCCACTGAAGTGCTCGCCAAACACGACGAAAATTACATGCCGCCGGAAGCCGCAAAAGCGGTTGGTGACGCGCATGCACGCGCCGCCGCCAACAAGGCGGCGATCGAGGCAACCGCCAAAACCGTCACGCAGTAAGTACGACAGACAACACACGGACAAGCCACCATGATCCCGGAAATCGGACACTTCGCTCTCATCGTTGCGCTGTGCGTGGCGCTCGTACAAGGCATCCTGCCGCTGGTTGGTGCGCATCAGCAGCGGGCGGGATGGATTGCACTGGCGCGTCCGGCGGCGATGGCGCAGGCCGTGCTGATGGCCGTCGCTTTCGGCTGTCTGGCCACGGCTTTCGTGCAGAATGATTTCTCGGTTCTCTATGTGGCACAGCATTCGAACACCCTGTTACCGCTGCCGTATCGTGTTGCGGCCGTATGGGGCGGGCATGAAGGCTCGCTGTTGCTGTGGGTTGTGATGCTGGTGGTGTGGACGCTGGCGGTTGCCCTCTTTTCAAAGCAATTGCCCGACTACATGATCGCTCGCGTGCTCGGCGTGCTGGCTTTGGTGACGGCCGGTTTCCTGCTGTTCATCCTGTTCACCTCCAACCCCTTCGAGCGCCTGTTGCCGGCGGCCGAAGAAGGGCGAGACCTCAATCCGCTGTTGCAGGATCCCGGTCTGATCATCCATCCGCCGATGCTTTACATGGGTTATGTCGGCTTCTCGGTGGCCTATGCCTTTGCCGTGTCGGCGCTGCTCTCCGGTCAGCTCGACGCCGCCTGGGCGCGCTGGTCGCGACCGTGGACCACCGCCGCCTGGATCTTCCTGACCCTCGGCATCGCACTGGGTTCGTGGTGGGCCTACTACGAACTGGGCTGGGGCGGCTGGTGGTTCTGGGACCCGGTGGAGAACGCCTCGTTCATGCCGTGGCTGGTGGGCACGGCGCTGGTGCACTCGCTGGCGGTGACCGAAAAACGCGGCAGCTTCAAGAACTGGACCGTGCTGCTGGCCATTTCCGCCTTCTCGCTCTCGCTGCTTGGTACCTTCCTCGTCCGTTCCGGCGTGCTGACTTCGGTGCATGCCTTTGCCACCGATCCTAAACGTGGCATTTTCATTCTTGTCTTCCTCGTCGCCGTGATCGGCACCTCACTCGCCCTCTTTGCCTGGCGTGCGCCCAAGGTTGGTCTGGGTGGACGCTTTGCGCTGTTCTCGCGCGAATCTTTGCTGCTCACCAACAATGTGCTGCTGATCGTCGCCTGCTCTTCGGTCCTGCTCGGGACGCTCTATCCCCTGCTCATCGACGCTCTCGGCGCCGGCAAACTGTCGGTCGGCCCGCCGTATTTTGATTCCGTCTTTGCGCCACTGATGATCCCGGCGCTCTTCCTGATGGGCGTGGCGCCGTTTGCACGCTGGAAGCAGGCCAGCTTCAGCGAACTGGCGCGCACCCTGCGCTGGGCATTCCTCGCCGCGGCCGTGGTCGGCCTGGTAACGCCCTTCTTTCTGGGTGAATGGAAGCCGCTGGTGGCATTGAGCCTGTTGCTCGCCGCATGGATCGTGCTCTCGGGTTCGCTCAACTTTGCCGAACGCGTACAGTCGACCCGCGCCAGCCAGTCCTTCCTTGCCGCGGCGCTGAAACAGCCGCGCAGCTTTTTCGGCATGCATACGGCCCACGTCGGCATCGCTGTCTTCGTCGTCGGGGTGACGATGGTCAATGGCTATCAGGCTGAAAAAGACGTGAAAATGGAAATCGGCGACACGGTTTCCGTCGGTGGCTATACCTTCAGGTTCAACGGCGTGCGGCAGGAGAAGGGGCCGAACTACGTGGCGCTGGTTGGCGACGTTGACCTCCTGAAAGGCGACCAGGCGATCCGCAAAATGAACCCGGAGAAACGCAACTACGTCTCCTCGTCGATGCCGATGACCGAAGCGGCCATCGATACCGGCTTCACCCGCGACGTCTACGTTTCGCTCGGCGAACCCATCGACAAGGCCAGGCCCGACGCCGCCTGGGCCGTGCGCGTCTATTACAAACCCTTTGTCGACTGGATCTGGGGCGGCTGTGTGCTGATGGCGCTGGGCGGCCTGCTGGCCATGACCGATCGCCGTTATCGCATCAAGTCGCGTGTCGCTTCAGGCATCGACGTCGCGCTGGCTCAGAAAGCCTGAGGACTCTTCATGAACCGTTTTCTCTGGCCGCTGATCGGCTTTGTCGTGCTTGTTGCCCTGCTCGCCGTTGGGCTCAATCTCAACCCGCGTGATGTGCCATCGCCTCTGGTCGGCAAGCCGGCCCCGATGTTCTCGCTGCAAAAGGTCAGCGCACCGGAGCAGACCTTTTCGCCGAAGGACATGCTGGGCAAGGTGTGGCTGCTCAACGTGTGGTCGACGTGGTGTGTTTCCTGCCGGCAGGAGCATCCGGTGCTGGTCGAAGTGGCCAAAAGCAAAACGGTGACGCTGGTCGGGCTCAACTACAAGGAAGTGCGTGGTGACGGTGCGCTGGATGCGGACAAGATCGCGCCTGCTGCCGAGAAGCAGTTGGCGATCCAGCGCGCCAATGCCTGGCTGAACAAACACGGTGATCCCTATGCCCTTTCGGTGCTCGATCTCGACGGACGGGTCGGCATTGATTACGGCGTTTACGGCGTGCCGGAAACCTACATCATCGACAAGGCCGGCCTCATCCGCATGAAGCACACCGGCCCGATCAGCCCGGATGATTTCTCCGGCAAGATCCTGCCGCTGGTTGCGGAGTTGTCGAAATGAGAATCTGGCTGATGCTACTGCTGCTGGTGTTTGCCTCGTTGTCGTTGCAGGCCAGGGAGGCCGCGCCGCTGGCTCCGGATGAAGCCACCGAAAAGCGTCTGGTCGCAATTTCCTCCGAATTGCGATGCCTCGTCTGCCAGAACGAGTCGCTCTCGGGTTCCCATGCCGAACTGGCGAACGATCTGCGGCGCGAGATTCGCACGCTGATCCAGGACGGCAAGAGCGATAGCGAGATCATGGATTTCATGGTCAGCCGCTACGGGGATTTCGTCCGTTACCGGCCGCCGCTCAAGGCCAGTACCGTGCTGCTGTGGTTTGGTCCGGCGCTGTTCCTGGTGGGCGGGCTCGCCGCGCTTGTTCTCTACCTGCGGCGTCGTAACCGGGCCATCACCAACACCCCGCTCAGTGCAAAAGAACAACACCAGGCCGATCGCCTGCTAAACGTCAAAGACCCTCAATAATGACTGCCATGACCGGTTTCATCCTCGCCGCGGCGCTGCTTGTTGTCGTCATCCTCGCCATTCTGCTGCCGCCTTTGCTGCGTGCGCCCAGAAACTCAACTGCCATCAATCGGCGTGAAGCCAATCTGGAAATATTTCGCGACCAGTTGAGCGAGCTTGAACGTGACCGTAGTGAGGGCTCACTTGCCGAAGCCGATTTCGAACAGGCCAAAAGTGAATTGCAGCGTCGCCTGCTTGAAGAAGTCCAGTCCGACAAAGTCGCACCGGCCGTAAGGGGAGGGCGAAAAACCGCACTGGCCTTGCTCGTCGTCATCCCGCTTGCCGCACTAGCCGGCTATGCCCTGCTTGGCAACCCGGAGGCGATAGATCGGATGCATACGCAGGCGCGCATGAGCCCGCAAGAGATCGAGGGCATGCTCGGAAATCTGGTCGAGAAGCTCAAGAAAAATCCGGAGGACGGCAAAGGCTGGATCATGCTCG
>JANNNT010000228.1:0-7044 GCA_031398685.1 Rhodocyclaceae bacterium
AATGCTCAAACCGACGATCTTGGTATTGCGTTTGTCGAACTCCGGTTTGAGTTTGGCCATGTAGCCCAGTTCGGTCGTGCACACCGGGGTAAAGTCCTTGGGATGCGAAAACAGGATGGCCCATCCGTCTCCGATCCATTCATGAAAACTGATTTTTCCTTGAGTCGTCTCGGCTGTAAAGTCGGGCGCCTCGTCTCCTATGCGTAAAGACATGGCAACCTCCAGAAAAGTCTTTTCCATCAAACCCCCCGTACCCAGCCAACCCTTGGCAGACGGTTGCTCGGTCCGAGAGAACGTGCGCGGCACACCGCGCTGATTAATTTGGATCGGTCGCCAGGCGGTAAGTTCCACGATCGAAGTGCGACGACTTGCGCCGCATTCGTAGCGAATAACGCCACGGCATGGGAACTCATGACCGCGACCAGGGTCAAGATCGACATTGGGGGCGAATTGCTTTCCGATCCGTCCCGTCCATCCGCAGAAGTTGCTGAATCAACTGGCAGCCTGGCTGGCTGTAGTGAGGAGGCAGTAAGTGGCAACCACGTGGCAACCATCCTGATCGTTGATGATCGACCGATCAACCGCGAGTTTCTCGTTACCCTGCTCGGTTACTTCAATCACGAAATTTTACAGGCATCCGACGGTGCCGAGGCGCTGACACTCGCCGCAGCACACCATCCCGATCTGATCATCACCGATGTGCTGATGCCGGTGATGGACGGCGTCGAATTGGTCAACCGACTGCATGCCGACCCGGCCATTGCCGACATCCCCGTCATTTTCTATACCGCCACCTATCGCCTCGGCGATGCCAGGGAGCTGGCGCGCACGTGTGGCGTGGACAGCGTGATCGGCAAACCTGCCTCGCCGCAGACCATTCTCGATGCGGTGGCCGCCAAGCTTGGCGACCCGGCACCCGCCACGCTGGGGCAATTGCTTACCGCCCAGGGGCTGCCGAGCTTGCAGCAGCACCTGAGCGATGTGCACGAACAGCTCTCACTGCCGAGCGTAGCGGGCCGGGTGCCGCAGGACGTACTGCAACAGTCGGCGAACGCGGCCACGGCCTTGAGTCTGCGCCTGGCGGCGCTACTTGAGGTCGGACAGGAACTGGCCACCGAACGCGACCTCGATCGCCTGCTCGAGAGCTATATTCACGCCGCCACCCACATCATGAACGTACATTGTGCGGCAATCGGGATTGTCGATCGCGACGGGCGTATCGGGCAAGTGACGATACGCGGTTTGCCCGAGAGCGTACGGCCGCTGCTGATTGCCGAAAGTAGCGGAAGCGTTCTCGGTCAGGTAATGGCCGAGGGCAAGGGGCGACGCCTGCACAGCGACGTGGCTGCCGCGCACGGACTTCCCGCCGGCCACCCGCCGGTAAGCGGGCTCCTGGCGTTGCCGGTGCGTTCGCTGATGCGCAGCTACGGCTGGCTGTATTTCGCCGACAAACTGGAAGGCGAGAAATTCTCCGACGAAGACGAGCAGATTGCCAACATTCTGGCAACCAAGCTGGCGCTGGCCTGCGAGAACCTGCAGTTGTTCGGCGACGCGCAGCATTACGCCGCGGATCTCGAAATCGAGGTTGCCGCGCGCCGCGACAGCGAAGCGCGTTTTCGCGAACTCGCCGAGAACATCCGCGAAGTGTTCTGGCTGGTCGACCCCGCGATGTCGACGTTCTTCTATGTCAGCCCGGGCTACGAAGAAATCTGGGGCCGCAGCTGCGCCAGCCTCTATGCCGACCCCGACTCGTGGCGCGAGGGGGTGCATCCGGATGACCGCATGTCGTTGCAGAAGGGGCTGCGGCAGATGCTCGAAAGCGGCCGCTTCGACCAGCGCTTCCGCGTGCTGCGCGACGATCAGGGCGAACGCTGGGTGAGGGCACGGGGGTTTCCGGTCTGGAACGATCGGGGCGAACTGCTGCGTGTCGCCGGCATCGCCGAAGACGTGACCGAGACCACGCAGCAGCAGAACCGGATTGCGCGCCTGAACCGCGTCCTGGCTGTCCTCTCGGGCATCAATTCGGCGATCGTGCGCATCCGTGAGCGCCCGGCACTGTTCGACGAAGCGTGCCGGATCGCGGTCGAGGACGGGCAGTTCGCACTGGCCTGGATTGGTCGCACCGAGGACGGACAGCAACTGACGCCGCTGGCGTGGCGCAGGCGCGATGGGCAAACGACGGCGCCCCGCACTCTCCCGCTCGTCGAAGGCGAAGGCCATGCTCCGGTGCTGGGTCGCGGCCACGTCACCGTCTGCAACGATCTGCGCCGGGACTGCCCCGACGACCCGTACCTGGCCGACGCCGCCAACCCGTACGTGCGTTCGCGGGCCATCCTGTCGCTGCGCGAGAACGGGGTCACGGTCGGCGCGATGGTGCTCTACGCCGAGGAAACCGGCTTCTTCGACGCCGACGAAGTGCGGCTGCTGAACGAACTGGCGGGCGACATCTCCTTCGCGCTCGACTACATGTCGCGCGAAGATCGCCTCAATTACCTGGCGTACTACGACGCGCTGACCGGCTTGCCGAATCGCAGCCTCTTCGTCGATCGCGTCACGCAGTCGTTGCATGCGGCCACCCACGACGGCAGCCTCGTGGCCGTGATCCTGCTCGACTTCGATCACTTCAAACGGGTCAACGACACCCTGGGCCGCAATGGCGGCGACGAGTTGCTCAAACAAATCGCCAAACGCCTGAACGTGGCGCTGCAGGAGCCCTTCAGCCTTGCCCGGGTGGGTGGCGACATTTTTGCCATCGCATTGGGTTCTTTGTCTGCGCATGAGGGTGCCATGACGGTGTTACGGGGAAGGATCTTCGCCGCGCTGGTGCCCGCCTTCCCCACCGAGAGCGGCGACGTGCTGCTAAGTGCCCGCGCCGGAATCGCGGTGCACCCCGGTGACGGCGACACGGCCGAGATACTGTACGCGCACGCCGAGGTTGCCCTCCGGCTGGCGAAGACATCGGGCGAGCGCTACGCCTATTTCGACCGGGATATCAATGCCCGCATCGTGGCAACACTGGCGCTGGAAAAAGAACTTCGCCAGGCGTTGAGCCTGGGCCAGTTCGTCGTCTACTTCCAGCCGAAGTTGAGCCTGCAGAGCGGAAGCATCGTCGGCGCCGAGGCGCTTATCCGCTGGCTTCATCCGACACGCGGCCTGATCGGGCCGGCCGACTTCATCCCCCTGGCCGAGGAATGCGGACTCATCGTCCCCCTTGGCGAATGGGTGCTGCGCAGCGTTTGCGAGCAGCAGACCCGCTGGCGGGCCGCGCGACTTGACATCGTGCCGGTCGCCGTGAATCTGTCGGCTGCACAGTTCCATGCCGTGGACGTGGTGGACATGGTGCGCAAAACATTGGCGGCAGCGCGCCTCGAACCGAAGTATCTGGAACTGGAACTCACGGAAAGCATCCTGATGCGCGACCCGGAAGCACAGGCGGCGACGCTCACCGCCCTGCGTCAGCTCGGTGTCGGCCTCGCGCTCGACGACTTCGGCACCGGCTACTCGTCGCTGGCCTACCTGAAACGCTATCCGTTCAGCAGCGTGAAGATCGACCGCGCCTTCATCACCGAACTGGTGCACAACCCGGAAGAGGCGGCGGTCGTGGATGCGGCGATCGGGATTTCGCGGCGCCTCGGCATGAAGACCGTCGCCGAGGGCGTCGAAACGCAAGGGCAGATGCATTACCTGCACCGTCTGGGTTGCGACGAGATGCAGGGCTATCTGTTCAGCCGGCCGGTGCCCTTGCCCGAATTCGAAGCCATGCTCAGGCGCGGCGAACACCTGACCCTGCCAGTACCGGCACCGGCGGAGCAGCGCACCCTGCTGCTGGTGGACGACGAGCCGGGCATTCTCGCCGCACTGCAGCGCCTCCTGCTCCGGGAGGGCTACCACGTGCTGACGGCGGGTAGTGGCCGCGAAGGACTCGATGTGCTCGCGGTCAACACGGTCCAGGTCATCATTTCCGACCAGGGCATGCCGGGAATGTCGGGGACGGAGTTTCTCAACGTCGCCAAGGAGCTGTATCCGGACACCATACGCATCATTCTGTCGGGGCACACCGAGCTGAAGACGGTGACCGACGCGGTAAACCAGGGGGCGGTATTCAAGTTCCTGACGAAGCCCTGGGATGATGCGCTGTTGCGCGAAAATGTTCGCGACGCGTTTCGCCAGCATCGCACGCCAAAAGAGCAACCCATCGCTTTTACAGGAGTTGGTTCATGAACAAGATTTCCGACAGCGGCATCGGTGAAGCCGCCACTGCGTCCCTGTTCGAGGCCATGGCGCAGACGGCGGTCGACCCTATCGTGGCGGCCGACGCCAGCGGAAAAATCATCTTCTGGAACGATGCCGCCGGCAGAATGTTCGGCTACGACGCGGAGGCGGTGATCGGCCACCCCCTCACCCTGCTCCTGCCCGAACGCTACCGCGAGCCACACAGCCAGGGTTTTGCCCGCTACCTGCAAACCGGCGTCGCGCATTTCATCGGCAAGACCGTCGAGGTCCATGGCCTGACGCGCGAAGGCCTCGAGTTTCCCGTCGAACTGTCGTTATCCACCTGGAACGGCACGCAGGGCCCGTGCTTTACGGCCTTCATCCGCGACATCAGCGCTCGCAAAAACGTCGAGTTGGAGCTTCAACTAAAGACCGCCGAACTGGAACGCACCAAACTGACCGCCGCGCACGAGGTCGCCGAGGGCAAACGCTCCGAAGCCAAATTTCGCGGATTGCTCGAGTCGGCGCCGGACGCCATGGTGATTATCAGCCGTAGCGGACAGATCGAACTGACCAACTCGCAGACCGAGCTGCTATTCGGTTATGCCCCAGACGAACTGCTCGGCCAGCAGGTGGAAATGCTGGTTCCCGCGCGCTTTCGCAGCGGCCACACGGCTTACCGCAACCACTACTTCAGCAGCCCGCGCGTGCGCCCGATGGGCAGCGGGCGTGAACTCTACGGTCTGCGCAAGGACGGCAGCGAATTTCCGGTGGAGATCAGCCTGGGCCCGCTGGAGACGGGTGGCGAGGTCCTGGTCAGCGGCTCGATCCGCGATGTGAGCGTACGCAAGGGCTACGAAAAAGCCATGCAGGAGAAAAATGCCGAGCTGGAACGGGTCAGTCTGGCCAAGGACCGCTTCCTCGCCAGCATGTCGCATGAGCTGCGCACGCCGCTGAATGCCGTCATCGGTTTTACCGGCACGCTGTTGATGCGCTTGCCCGGCCCCCTGACGCCCGACCAGGAGAAGCAGCTCACGACCATCGAGTCGAGCGCCAGCCATCTGCTTTCGCTGATCAATGACATCCTCGACCTGGCCAAGATCGAATCCGGCAAGGTCGAGGTTAATCTCGAGCCGGTTTCTTGCAGTAGTGTCATCAACGAGGTGGCTACCAGTCTGCGACCGATCGCCGAGAGGAAAGGGCTGTTGTTCGAGGTGGCGTTCCTGCCGGAGGACATCCAGGTACGCACCGACCGGCGCGCGTTCTACCAGATCCTGATCAACCTGACCAACAACGCCGTCAAATATACCGCGCACGGCAGCGTCAGCATCCGGTGCGAGCGGGTCCAGGAAAATCGCCGCAGTTATGTGGATGTCCACGTCACCGACACCGGCGCGGGCATTTCGCGCGAGGACCAAATCAATCTATTCCACGCCTTCAGCCAGCTCGACGTAACGAGTACGCGCCGCCACGAGGGCACCGGACTCGGGCTTTACCTGTCGCAGAAACTGTCCGAACTGATCGGCGGGCGCATCACATTCAGAAGCGAGTTTGGCAAAGGCAGCACCTTCACACTGACGCTGTCGGAGAATTAGCCATGGCGCGTATTCTGATCATCGAAGACAACCCGGCCAACCTCGAATTGATGAGTTATCTGCTGCATGCCGGTGGTCACGACATCGACACGGCACAAGACGGCGAGGACGGGCTGGCGCAGTCCGCCCTGCAGCCGGCGCCGGACATTATCGTGTGCGACGTCCACCTGCCCCGGCTCGACGGTTACGAGGTCGCCCACCGGCTCAAGGGGGACGCGCACCTTCAGCACATTCCGCTGGTGGCGGTGACGGCGCTGGCCATGGTCGGCGACAAGGACAAGGTGCTTTCAGCCGGCTTCGACGGTTACATCAGCAAGCCCATCAACCCGCGCGAGTTCGCCAGCCAGGTGCAGGCTTTCCTGCCCGACGGATGGCAGGTGACCGTTCGGCAGCCGGCCTATCCGGCACCTGCCGTGAGCGCAGATGCCGCCGTTTCCAGCGCATCCGGAGCGAAAGGCGCGCGCATCCTGGTGGTCGATGATTTGCTCGCCAATCGCGATCTGGCGCGCGCCATTCTGGAACCCCACGGCTACCAGGTCACCGCCGTCGCCAGTGTGGCCGAGGCGCACCAATGCATGGCGGA
Source organism: Rhodocyclaceae bacterium (assembly GCA_031398685.1). Taxonomy (GTDB): domain Bacteria; phylum Pseudomonadota; class Gammaproteobacteria; order Burkholderiales; family Rhodocyclaceae; genus Propionivibrio. Next base: position 6,391 of record JANNNT010000228.1, read on the forward strand.
AGAGGATTTCGACCTGATCCTGTCGGATCTGCACATGCCCGAAGACAGCGGCCTGCACCTTCTGGCCGCGATCAGAAACAACCCGCGCTGGCAGCAACTGCCCTTCGTGCTCACCAGTTCGTCCATGTGTGGAACGCCCAACCGCGAACGTAGCCTTGTCCTGGGCGCGAATCGTTTCCTGGTCCGTCCGGTCAGCCCGCAGCAGATTCTCGAAGCCGTAGCGACCTGCCTGGGTGAACCCCGATAGCAAACGATCAACCTTGAAAAGCAGTTGAACCACGAAGAACACGGAGAACACGAAGAGAAACAAGAGCTTGAGTTGAAACTATGTTTCACCCGAAGGGTGAGCAGCGAAACCGATATATTTCTCAGTTTTTCTTCGTGGCCTTCGTGCACTTCGTGGTTTGAACTACGGTTTTTAGGATCAATTGAGATTTTCTGCGTGCCGGTCGCAAAAAAAATGGCCGCGAAGGACCTGCCCTCCACCCGATGCCGGGTTCGTTTTGAAGGACAAACAGGTGCCGCTTTCATGACAATCATCTGAACTTATGGATCGGGTGCGGCTCAAACTGATCCAACCACTCGAGAAGATAATCTTCATCGCGATCGAGCACGTACAAGATGCCGTCCCTTGGAACCGCGGAACCAATCCGC
>JANNNT010000478.1:0-4429 GCA_031398685.1 Rhodocyclaceae bacterium
AGGCAGGAGACAATGGTCACCACGCCCATGCCGCCGGGCAACCAACCAAACAGCACATTTGCAAAATTGACAATGCGCTTGCCGACGCCACCACGCGAGAGCAATTCGCCGGCAAAGATAAACAGCGGGACGGCGATCAGGATGAACGGTTCGACGCCAGAGATCAGATTCAGAAACAGTGAATCGAGCTGATAAGGCAGGTCCTTGACACTGATTATCCCCACCGTTGTGGCGACAAGCCCGTAGTACAACGGTATGCCGGAGAGAGCGATAATAAAGAACACGCTAAAAATCTGGATAGCAAGCATTACTCGTCTACTCCATAACGTTCTTCGCGCGATTTGCCGCAAAGGATTTGATACAAATCGTAGGCCACGAAGATCATCCCGGCACCACTGCCAATTGCGAGTGGCATGTATTGATACGCCATCGGGATTCCGAGCACGACAAGGTAGTTGCCCCAGGAATTATTGACGATGCTGAGGCCGTTCCAGAAGAGGATCCCCAAAACGACGAGGGCAAAAAGCTGGACTAAAAAATCGGCGACCAGGCGTGCCTTGCCGTCGAGCTTGTCGATAAACTCAGTGATGACCATTTGCCCCGAACGACGTGTAATGGAAGCCCCGCCGAGAAAAGTTACCCAGACCATCATGAGTTCGCAGGTTTCCGTGGTTTCGGCCAGATCGAAGCCGGCGGCGTGAGTACAGACGTTAAAGAAAACGAGCGCGATCATGACGGCGGCAGCTACAACCAATCCCCAATCAATCAATCGTCCCAGCAAATGGATTGGCAATGCCTGTACCGGACCGCGCGGCAACAACTCCTGCGGTTTTACGGCAACTACATGGTCAGAAATAGCCAAGACTTTTCCTTTCAAATTTACTTATAGCTTTGCGCAAGACGTCACTGCTGTTGTTCTCTATAAAGACTCAGTACTACCTTGGCACCCTCAGTGTTGATAAAGAAAAACCGACTAACTAAAAATACGCACGTGAAATTCGCGGAGGTGAGTTTTTTTGGCCCTGTTCAGGGATCTCTTACGAACCACACCTGAAAGATATCGCTTGATAATTGGGACAAGAGGCATCCCCATGAAAGAAGATGCCTCTTGGATTCCTTTATTTAACTGCCTTCCGAACGGCCGCTGTTTCAGCCAAAACCGTGTCCACATCAGCAGCACCGAATTTTTCACGGGCTCTGGCATAGACGACTTCAGCGGTCTTGCGGAATGCCTCTATGTCAGGGGTTCGATTGACCGTTGCCCCCTTCGCCGTCATCTCCGCCAACATTTTTTCATCAGTTTCCTTAACAAAATTACGGCTAAATGCAGTGGTGTCTTTCATTGCATGCATCACTGCCGCTTGGTCGGCAGGCGAGAATTTTTGCCAGACCTTCTCTGATACGGCCAAGGAGAGTGGGCTGTAAAGGTGGTTGGTAATGGTGATGTGGGGCGCCACTTCGTAGAATTTGTTCGAGTAAATGGTATCAATCGGGTTGTCCTGGCCAGAGACAAGACCTTGCTGAATGGCCATATAGACCTCAGTAATCGGTATGATTTGGCCGCCAAACCCCATCGCTTCCATCGTCCACAGCATCATCTCGGTGGGAGCGACACGCATTTTCTTGCCCTTCGCGTCCGCTGGTCCATTGATCGGAGTCTTGGTCGTCACGTTGCGAAACCCGGCCTCCAAGGGGCCCAAGACCCGGAAACCTTTAGCAGGCGCCTTTTCTTCCAGCGCCTTTACCCATTTCGATTCGTCATACCACTTCCAGCCTTGCTCGAGGGTGTCAAAAAGAAACGGCATCATTGCCACATTGTAGGTGGGCAGGTATGCCGCCCACGTCCCGACACCACTCGTGACAAAGTCGAGCCCGCCTGCGCTGACTTGCTCCAAACCTTTAGCATCATTCCCCAATTGTCCACAGCAGAACACTTTCACCTGATATCTGCCCTGGGTGTACTCTTCAACTTTCTTGGCAAACAAGAGACTAGCTGCATGACGGCCACCCGTCGTCTGGTCGGTGTGGCTTAATTTCAGGATGGTTTGTGCAAAAGATGTGGCTGCGAATGCAGTTCCTGCGAGCACTAAAGCGAAACGAATAAATTGCTTGCTAGCTTTCATATGACCTCCATTGGATTTTTAACAGGTTTAGAGCAATCGTTCACTATGAATCTAAGACGTAACTCCACTTTAACTATCTGATGAAACGTTTCACGAAGTGATGAAACGTTAAATTACATTAATTTTAAAGTCAACAGATTTTATTTTTCGGTGATTCCATTCTCAAAGGGTGTGCAGTCTTACAGCTGGCCTGTTTGTGCAGGATTGTTCTGCTGCTGGCCTTGACGACGGTTAACGATTCGAGCTCGCCCATCAAAAACAAACACTCAACCGGCGATGTTAGCAACCTCAGCAATAATCAGATAAAAGCGATGGCCTCCAGTGATACGGTCATTTCCGGTAGCGCTACCGACCACACCGGCAGTGATACGGCGAATCCACCCCATGCTACAACCGGGCTCCGACATCCTCGGCAGAGCGTTTGGATTGCCCGGAATTTTCATCGCCTACGCGGCTGACAAGTGGGTACGCGGGCTGCTGATGATGGCCCGCTGGCACGGGTACGGCTGGCTGCCCAATGCGCGTGCCACGCCGCGTCGCGTGCGCCGGCACTGAGAGCAAAAGGCCGAAACGCACGCGCCAGCCACGTCAACACCGGCATCCCCAGATCGCCTCGGCCGTCATACGCCTGAAATATTCATAATGGACTATCGCATTTCATTATGTGTGCCGACCGAACCTCTTCCCCCGCCTCACCGAAATCGGTAGCCCGCCGCCCCGACGGCCGTCTGGATCTGTGGGTCTGTACCCGGTGTGGCTATACCTATGACGGCGACCGCGGTGAACCGCTCACCCACACGCCGCCCAAAACCCCCTTTGAAGTTCTGCCCGAATCCTGGCGATGCCCGCATTGCACCAGCGAAAAGGATTACTTTTTCCGTTGAAACACGTTGTTAACAGGAGTGCTGAGATGACCCGCAAGACCACGCTCGAGACCGCTACCCCGCTGTCTGAAATGATTGACGCGCGCCTGTCGCGCCGTTCCGCCCTCAAGGGTCTGCTCGCCTGCGGTGCGGCTACGGTCGTTGCGCCGATGGCGCAGGCGGCGACCCAGGGCAAAATGGATCCCTCCTCGTTGCAGTTTGCGCAGGCGCCGCACAACATCGAGATGTTCCACCAGGTCGCCGCCGGCCATCGCGCCGATGTCCTGATCCGCTGGGGCGACAAAGTGCTGCGCGATGCGCCCGATTTCGACCCGTTCAACCTCTCCGCCGACGCACAGGAAAAACAGTTCGGCTACAACAACGATTTCGTCGCTTTCCTGCCGCTGCCGCGCGGCTCGAAGACCAGCACGCATGGCCTGCTCGCCGTCAATCACGAATACACCAACCCGGAACTGATGTTCGCTGGCCTCACGGCCAACGACGCCGCCGGCAAGATGACCCGCGAACAGTCGGACGTCGAACTCTCGGCACACGGGCTGTCGATCATCGAGATACGCAAAGGCGCCAACGGCTGGGACGTCGACCCGAACAGCCGCTTCAACCGCCGCATCAGCGCGCGCACGACACCGATGCAGGTCGCCGGCCCGGCCGCCGGCCATGAGCGCCTGAAAACGAAGGTCGACCCAACCGGCCGCCAGGTCATCGGCACGCTCAACAACTGCTCCGGCGGCGTCACGCCGTGGGGCACGGTGCTCACCGCCGAGGAGAACTTCAACAGCTATTTCGGCGGCGATCCGGCAAAAACACCCGAAGCGGCCAACCACAAGCGTCTCGGCATCATGGGCAAGTCACGCTATAGCTGGCCGCGTTTCCACGATCGTTTTGACGTCGAGAAGGAACCGAACGAGCCAAACCGTTTCGGCTGGGTCGTCGAAATCGACCCGTATGATCCGAAGTCCACGCCGATCAAGCGCACCACGCTCGGCCGCTTCAAGCACGAGGCGGCCACCTGCGTCGTCGCGCCGGACGGCCGCGTCGTGGTGTACTCGGGCGATGACGAAACCTTCGAATACATCTACCGCTTCGTCACCGCGAAGAAGTTCAACGCCGGTAACCCGGCCGCCAATCGCGACCTGCTCGACGAGGGCACGTTGTCGGTCGCCAAGTTTGGCGACGCCGGCACGCTGCGCTGGCTGCCGCTGGTCTTCGGCCAGGGACCGCTGACGGCGACTAACGGCTTCCACAGCCAGGCCGACGTGCTGATCGACACGCGGCGCGCCGCCGACCTGCTCGGCGCCACGCCGATGGACCGCCCGGAGGACGTGCAGACCAACCCGGTCAACGGCAAGGTCTACGTCATGCTGACCAACAACAGCCAGCGCTCGGGCAGTCGCGTCGACCGGGCCAATCCGCGCTCCAGCA
>JANNNT010000239.1:0-3958 GCA_031398685.1 Rhodocyclaceae bacterium
TATGCTATTAAGTAACACCGCCGCTTTTTTGCGGTGGTACAAATTTATTTCGTCTATTGTCGACTTTACAACTTATTTTTTAAATAGCGTGATATAGGGCCGACCAAAAAAACGCCCGCATGATGTGGGCGTTTTTTATTGCAGGGATATGTGACCAAGTTCAGGACTTGAGTGCCACCAATACTTCATCCAGCATCTTCTTGGCATCACCAAAGAGCATGCGGTTGTTGTCCTTGTAGAACAGCGGATTGTCGACTCCGGCATAACCGGAAGCCATGCTGCGCTTCATCACGATCGACGTTTTGGCCTTCCACACTTCGAGAACCGGCATGCCGGCGATCGGGCTGGTCGGATCCTCTTGAGCGGCTGGATTCACGATGTCGTTGGCGCCGATGATCATCGCTACGTCGGTCTGCGGGAAGTCGTCGTTGAGCTCGTCCATTTCAAAAACGATATCGTAAGGCACCTTCGCTTCAGCGAGCAGCACGTTCATGTGACCAGGCATGCGGCCAGCCACCGGGTGGATGCCAAAGCGCACGTTGACGCCCTTCTCGCGCAGGTACTTGGTAATTTCGTACACCGTGTGCTGGGCCTGCGCCACCGCCATGCCGTAGCCCGGAACGATGACCACGCTCTTGGCTTCGCGCAGCAGTTCGGCAGTCTCGACAGCGAGGAGGGGCGTCACTTCGCCGGCCGGCTGAACCGAGCCATCGCCCTTCGGCGCCGGCTTTCCACCGTCCGAACCGAAACCGCCGGCGATGACGCTGAAGAAGTTGCGGTTCATGGCGTTGCACATGATGTACGAGAGGATGGCGCCGCTCGATCCGACCAGGGCGCCGACCACGATCAAGAGGTCGTTCGAGAGCATGAAACCGGTCGCGGCAGCAGCCCAGCCCGAGTAGCTGTTGAGCATCGAAACGACGACCGGCATGTCGGCGCCGCCGATGGCCATCACCATGTGGATGCCAAACAGCAGTGCAATAATTGTCATCACGACAATCGGCGTCATGCCCTGCGCGACGGTCGTCGCGTGCAGGAACTCGCGGCCGAAGTAGATGACGATCAGCAGGCCGGCGAGATTGAGCAGGTGGCGGCCGGGCAGCAGGAGCGGCTTGCCGCTGATTCTTGCCGACAGCTTGCCGAAAGCGATCACCGATCCGGAGAAGGTGACGGCGCCGATCATAACGCCGATATATATCTCGATTTCGTGAATGGCCCGCTCAGCTTCCGAGAGCGGGATATTCTTGCCGTCGATCAGATGAAAGGACGTCGCCGGATCGATGTAGCTGGCATACCCGACGAGCATCGCCGCAAGACCGACCATGCTGTGCATGAACGCGACGAGTTCGGGCATTTGCGTCATTTGCACGACGCGTGCCAGATAAATGCCGATCGCACCGCCGACGACCATGGATGCGATGACCCACGGCAAGCCGGCGGCGGTGACTTGGGGCCCGAAAACGGTTGCCAGTACGGCGATCGCCATGCCGATCATGCCGTACAGATTACCGCGCCGCGAAGTCTCCTGGTTGGAGAGGCCGCCGAGGCAAAGGATAAAAAGGATGCTTGCTCCAATATAGGAGACTGTTGCCAGACTTCCAGACATGTTCATCTCCCCTTACTTACGGAACATTGCCAGCATGCGCTGGGTTACGGCGAAACCGCCGAACATATTGATGGTGGCCAGAGCAATACCACCGACAGCCAGCCAGCGTATCCACTCCTCGGGTCGCGCGATATCGCCGACCAGCGGTGGCGCAATCTGAACCAGCGCGCCGATGGCGATGATGCTGCTGATCGCGTTGGTCACGCTCATCAGCGGCGTATGCAGCGCCGGCTTGACGTTCCAGACCACCATGTAACCGACGAAACAGGCCAGCACGAAGACCGTGAAGTGCCCGAGGAATGCGGCCGGCGCATACGCGCCGACGAGCCAGAACAAGGCCGCGGCGACGCCACCGATGATGGCCATCTTGTTGCCGGCCATCGGTTCGCTGCTGGCGCCATGACCACCTTTCTTCTTGGTCACCGGGGCAGCTGCAACAGGCCTCGCTGCGGCCGGAGGGGCGGCGGAAAGTTTCAGCGGTGGAGGCGGCCAGGTGATGTTGCCTTCCTTGGTGACCGTCAGGCCGCGAATGGCGTCGTCTTCCATATTGACGTCGATGACGCCGTCCGGCGTCACGCTGCCGGTCTTGACGAGTTCTTCGGAGAGACGGAAGAGGTTGTTCGAATACAGCGTCGAGGATTGCTTGGCGAGGCGACTGGTCAGATCGGTGTAGCCGATGATGGTGACGCCGTACTTCACTACGGCTTGGCCGGGCTCGGTCAGTTCGCAGTTGCCTCCCTGCTCACCCGCCATATCGACGATGACGCTGCCCGGCTTCATGCTCTTCACCATCTCGGCGCTGATGAGCTTGGGGGCGGGCTTGCCGGGGATTAGGGCGGTGGTGATGATGATGTCCGCCTCCTTGGCCTGCTTGGCGTACATCTCACGCTGGGCTTGCTGGAAACCCTCGCTCATGACTCTGGCGTAGCCGCCACCACCGGAACCTTCTTCCTCGTAATCGACCCCGACAAACTCGCCGCCAAGCGACTTGACCTGGTCGGCTACTTCAGCACGGGTATCGTTGGCGCGCACGATCGCGCCCAAGTTGGCGGCGGTACCGATCGCCGCCAAGCCGGCCACGCCGGCACCGGCGATGAAGACCTTGGCCGGCGGAACCTTTCCTGCGGCGGTGATTTGGCCGTTGAAGAAGCGGCCGAAGGCGTTGGCGGCTTCGATGACGGCACGATAGCCGCTAATGCCGGCCATGGAGGTCAAGGCGTCCATCTTCTGGGCACGGCTCAGCTGGCGCGGCAACGCATCGATGGCCAGAACGGTCGCTTTCTTGGCGGCCAGTTGCTTGAGGAGTTCCGGATTCTGCGCCGGCCAGATAAAGGAAACGAGAGTGCCGCCGTCGCGCAGCAAGCCGACTTCGTCGTTGTTCGGCCCGCGCACCTTGAAGACGATGTCGGACGCTGCCCAGAGCGCGGCAGCACCGTCAATGATCTCGGCACCGGCGGTGCGGTAGACGTCGTCGCTGAAATTGGCCAGTTCGCCCGCGCCCGATTCAACGGCGACCTTGAAACCCAGCTTGATCAGCTTCTCGACGACATCGGGAACGGTCGCGACGCGCTTCTCGCCTGCAAAGACCTCCCGTGGCACTCCGATAGTCAGTGGCATTCAGTTCTCCATCACTCGATTCATAAACATTAATAAGTACGGTTCGCCGTATTGCGCGTAACCGTATCCCTCGCAGACGAAAATTTGCAAATACCTGTATTGAAAACAAACGTAAAACCAGCTGACCAGAGAGTGCAAAGAGAGCTGCACTGAGCCTCGCCTGTCGGCAACTGAACGGAACTTTTCTACTTTCTTTGATGTCGCACTTTCAGTTGGGGCGTTACTTTACCATGAGGGCTGCCTTGAAAAAAGGACAATCTCTTGATCATTCAGGGCGCTGAGTGGCGCACGGCTGACGCACTCTTTTGGTGCGACTTCAATGGTTTGAACGACAGTCTTTTCGCGATATACTTATCGATCGTCCATCAAAAGCATAAGCTGGCTCAAGGCCGGCTTTTTTGACGTTTGGTGTAGTGGCAGTCCATGTTTTGACATTGTTTTATGAGGATTCGAGCGTGATGGATTCGGCTGTACCAGAGCGGCAAGGGCTATACGACCCGGCCAACGAGCACGACGCCTGCGGTGTCGGTTTTGTGGCACACATCAAAGGCCAGAAGAGCCACTCGATTATCCAGCAGGGACTGTTGATTCTGAAAAATCTGGATCACCGGGGCGCTGTCGGCGCTGATCCACTTATGGGGGGATGGCGCGGGTATCCTGATTCAGATTCCCGATGAATTCCTTCGCGGCGCGATGGCCAAACAGGGTGTCGTCCTGCCACGACTGGGTGATTAC
>JANNNT010000526.1:0-3101 GCA_031398685.1 Rhodocyclaceae bacterium
CCCTTGCGCGAGGTTTCCAGCGTGTCGGGATTAACCGTGATGCAGTTCCAGCGGTCCAGTTCAATACCTTCTTCCGGCGTGAGAACGTTTTTGTCCACCTGCTGACCGATGGCGGCGACCAGCAGATCGCAATTCATGACGAAGCCCGAGTCCGGAATCGCTTCGACACTGCGCCGCCCACGCGCGTCGAGTTCGGTCTGGCGCATCCTGACCAGCTCGACGCCGGTGACCTTGCCGTTGTTCTTGCCAGTCTCCACCACCAGTCCGGACGGGTTGGTCAGGCAATGGAAAATGATGCCTTCGTGTTCGGCGGCGAGAATTTCGTCGTCTTCGGCCGGCATGTCTTCCAGCGTGCGGCGATACACCAGGTGCACCGATCTGGCCCCCAGGCGACGCGCGGAACGCACGCAATCCATCGCCACGTTGCCGCCGCCGACAACGACGACATCCCCCGGCACCTCGAACGGCTCGCCGTATTCGACATGCTTGTGAACCTTGAGCAGGAAGTCGACGCCGGAGGCATAACCGTCGAGCTTCGGATCTTCGTTGCGGATGCCGAGCAGGGTGCCCTGGCTGGCGCCATAACCGAGGAATACCGCGTCATAGCCGTTGGCGAGCAGGTCATCGATCGTGAAACCTTCGCCCAAGATCTTGCCGTAGAAGAAGTTGCCGCCGAGTTGGCGAACGATGTCTTCGGTTTCCGCCTTGAGCACCTTCTTGGGCAGCCGATAGCTGGGAATGCCGATCGACGCCATTCCGCCGGCGGCTTTCTGGGCGTCGAAAACGTCGACCTCGATGCCATCGAGCAGCAGCTTATAGGCACAGGTAATGCCGGCCGGTCCGGCACCGATTACCGCCACGCGCTTGTTGTGCCGGAGCGGCGCTTTGGTGAAGCGCAGGCGGTTGGTGGTCAGCGCCTGGTCGGCGGCATAACGCTTGAGCATGCGGATGCCGACGGCGCCTTCCGCATTGCTGCGCCGGCAGGCGATTTCGCAGAAACGCACACAGACCCGGCCACAGCTGGCGGCCATCGAATACTTGTCGAGTACCACGCCCAGGGCAAAGTCAAATTTTCCGCCCTTGACGGCGTCGATGTATTTGGGCACATCGACTTTGGACGGACAGGCTTCGATGCAGGGCGCCGTGGTGTAAACAAAACTGTGCTGGAAAATGGCCTGCGCCGGGGTCAGCGGTTTGAACTCATCGCGGAAGTGGTGCAAGGCGTCGAGAAGGCTTTTGGCGCAGGACTGCCCCATGCCGCACAGCGACGTGTCGGTAACGTGTCGGGCGAGTTCTTCGATGTTGTCGAGGATGTCCTTGCCGGTCGAGCCGGCGGAAAACCCCTGCAGCAGATCGCGAATGCGCTGCGTGCCCACGCGGCACGGTGCGCAGCGGCCGCACGATTCCTTTGCCGCCTGGCGCAGGTACTGGGTGAACGCTTCGGCCAGGCTTGTCTCCCGGTCAAAAACCAGAAACCCCCGATCGGCGATGAAGGCCTTGGTCGCATTGTGTGGCGCAAAACTATCCAGATCCTTCAGGACGGGCGGCGCGTCGCCCGACTGGTCAAAACGGAAATCATGGACTTTCCCGTCCCAGACACCGTAAATCGAATTGCTCATTTTTGGCTCCCTAAACCCTGTTTTTAGATAAATTGTACACAAATCCATCAAGGGATCGTTCGCATCCCTTTGGTGCTGCAGTCTTTGGTTCTACATGCCCAGCTTGTCCCGCCAGCCGGGGTAGAGCAGGTCGGCATCGTTCGGAAAGGAGGCAAAGGCGCGGGCGAATTCCCGGTGTTCCCTGGCCCACACAATCGGGTTTACACCGGCTTTCCAGAATTCGTAGGCCTGACGCAGCGAGCGGGCGCCCGCGGCCGGAGAGTCGATGTGGCCGTAGGCGCCGCCGCCGGCGGTGTTGATCACGTTGCCGTGCCCGAGGTTCTCGAAGAAACCGGGCAGGCGCAATGCGTTCATGCCGCCGGAGATGATCGGCGTGGTCGGCTTCATGCCGTACCACTTCTGGAAATAGACCGGGCCCTGGCACTCGTCGCGCTCGATCATGTAGGCGATGACCTTGTCGTCACCTTCGCCTTCCATTTTGCCGAAGCCCATGGTGCCGACGTGGATGCCGGAGGCGCCCTGCAGGCGGCTCATCTTGCCCAGCACGAAGGCGGTGTAGCCGCGTTTGGCGCTGGGCGAAGTGATCATGCCGTGACCGGCACGGTGGTAGTGCAGGTACTGGTTGGGGTACTGGCGACGGGCGGTGGTGACCATGCCGGGGCCGCCGACAAAACCATCGACCAGGAAGGCCAGCTTGTCGGCGTCGGGGCCGAAGATTTCCAGCGCGAAGTCGGCGCGGGCGCACATCTCGTAGTGGTCGTCGGCGGTGATGTTCATCGAGAACAGCTTGGCTTCGCCGGTTTCGTCCTGGGCGCGCTTCATCGCGTCATAAACGAGCGGGATGGTTTTCTTGATCGGCGCAAAGACCTGGTTGCCCTGCGGTTCGTCGTTCTTGATGAAGTCACCACCCAGCCAGAACTGGTAAGCGGCCTCGGCGAACGGTTCGGGACGCAGGCCGAGTTTGGGTTTGATGATGGTGCCGGCAATATAGCCGCCGTCCTTGACCGGGCGGCCGAGGATGCGCCACAGGTCGGCGATGCCCTTGGATGGGCCGTCAAACATCTGGATAACGCGCTCCGGCATGTAAAAGTCGATCATCTTGGCGTGCTGGATGTCGCCCATGCCCTGATTGTTGCCGATCACCAGTGTCAGGAAGGAAACCAGCATGAAGCGGCCGTCAGTGATGTTACGGTCGAAGAGTTCGAGCGGATAGGCGATGCGCAAGTCCTCGCGGGCCTCGTCGATGTGATAGACCAGCGCATCGACACCTTTGGTGAAGTCGTCGGTGGTCGAGACGTTGACGTTGGTGCCGGTGGACGATTCGGCGGCAAAGTGCGCTGCCGCTTCCAGATAGCCGGCTGCGGCCTTGGGCTTCATGGTGTAGGCGACCAAAATGTGCTGGCCGTCCCTGATCAGGTCTTCTTCTTTCAGGCTGAGGTCGGCGTAGCGGTTTGATTGATCCATGACTGTCTCCGTCGGGGG
>JANNNT010000534.1:0-3924 GCA_031398685.1 Rhodocyclaceae bacterium
CGGAGACAAAACCCTGCGTGTCGATGTCCGTCTGGTGGTCGCCACCAACCGGAATCTCGAAGAAATGGTCGCCGCCGGTACCTTCCGCAACGACCTTTACTACCGGCTCAATGTTGTCAGCCTGCCGGTTCCGCCCCTGCGCCAGCGCCCCCTCGATATCACGCTGCTGGCCACCCATTTCCTGCGCAAGTTTACGTCCGAACACGGGCGAGAGATCGACGGCTTCGACGACCATGCGTTGGCGATCATGCAGCGCTATAGCTGGCCCGGCAACGTGCGCGAGCTTTCCAACGCCGTCGAGCGGGCGGTGGTCATGAGTACCGGCAGCACCATTTTCGCCGAAGATCTGCCGCTGCCTATCGTCCACGCCAGCCGTCAGGCTCCAGCCGAGGAGTCGGGGCAGAAAACCCTCAAGCTGCTGGTGCGCGGGTTTGAGTCCAGGGTGATCATCCAGGCGCTGGAGCGGAATCAGGGCAACCGCTCGCGCACCGCCACCGAACTGGGTATCAGCCGGCGCGCGCTGCTTTACAAGCTGCACGAGTTCAATCTGGATGACGGCGAGTGCGCAGATTCTGTCGTGCAGTGTGAATAGTTTTGCGCAGTTGAGTCGCACTTTCCCTTTCATCACCGCGCTGCCTTGCCCCAATTGACCGCCTGATTGTGCTTTTGTGTGGCTGCGCAATGCAGGCACACATCCTGCGTAGGGTCCCCTCCATCGCGTTACATCATCAGGGGGAGTACATGGGCATTATCTGCAGACAGATCAGCTTCGCTGAGTTGCGGCCGCATTTCAAAGACGGGATGAGTATCCTGTTTGGCGGTTTCATGGCGGTCGGCACGCCGGATGGAATCGTCCGTGAATTGCTCGACTCGGGGGTCAAGGATCTGACCGTCATCGGTAACGACACTGCCGGTGCCGATAGCGGTATCGGCATTCTGATATCCAATCACCGCGTGCGCAAAGTGATCGCCTCGCACATCGGCACCAATCCGGAAACGGGTCGCCAGATGATCGCCGGCGCCATTGAAGTCGAATTGATACCCCAGGGCACGCTGGCGGAACGCATTCGCTGCGGTGGCGCGGGGCTGGGCGGGGTGCTGACGCCGACCGGCGTGGGCACCATCGTCGAGGAAGGCAAAACGAAACTTACATTCGACGGCATCGAGTATCTGGTCGAACGCCCGATCCGCGCCGACATGGCGATCCTCAAGGCGCACCGCGCCGACGACAAGGGCAATCTGGTCTACCAGCGCGCCGCCCGCAACTTTAACCCGCTGATGGCGATGGCCGCTGATTTCGTCGTTGCCGAAGTCGACCAAATCGTGAACGCCGGGGAGCTTGATCCGGAACTGGTGATGACGCCGGGCATTCTGGTCAACGCCCTCATTCTTTCCGGGGAGAAGTGAAATGGATGCCAAGAATCTCATCGCCTGCCGCGTTGCCCAGGAGTTGAAAAACGGCGACGTGGTCAATCTCGGTATTGGCTTGCCCACGCTCATTCCCGATTATCTGCCGGCCGGCGTCAGCATCACGCTGCAGTCCGAGAACGGCTTTCTCGGCCTTGGCCCTCTCGTTGGTGAGCCCCTGCCCAATCTGGTCAATGCCGGCGGCAAGCCCTGCGGCATGCTTCCCGGTACCGCCTTTTTCGACAGCGCCATGTCCTTCGCCATCATTCGTGGCGGCCACGTCGATGTCACCGTTCTTGGCGGGCTGCAAGTCGATCAGGAAGCCAGTCTTGCCAACTGGATGGTGCCCGGCAAGATGGTTCCCGGCATGGGCGGCGCCATGGATCTGGTGACCGGCGCCAGGAACGTCATCGTCGCCATGGAACACGCCACCAAGGACGGCGGCGCCAAGATTCTCAGGCGCTGTACGCTGCCGCTGACCGCTGCCGGCAAGGTGAATTCCATCGTCACCGAACTGGCTTTTTTCCGCTTTATCGACGGTGTGCTGACCCTGACCGAAACCGCTCCGGGCGTCACGCTTGAGGAGATCCGCACGAGGACCGAAGCCGAATTCGTCGTCAGCCCGGATTGCCGCCCGATGCAGTTACCCAACTGCGTTCAGCAATGAGTCGAAGTATCCCGAGCAAATTCCCCAACGTTGTCAAGGAGCGTGATTATGAATCAGGACATGAAACGCAAGTCTGAACCCAAAGAACAAGGAGCCATCGAACGTCTTGGCGCGACGCTTGCCGACTGGAGCGAGAAATGGTTCCCCGATGCCTATGTTTTTGCCGCGATGGCCGTGGTCATTGTCTGTGCCGCCGCGCTGGCAATGGGACGCACGCCCTCCGAGATTTCCGTGGACTTTGGCAAGTCGTTCTGGAATCTGATCCCCTTCACCATGCAAATGGCGTTTGTCGTGATCGGCGGGTATATCGTTGCCGTTGCCCCGCCGGTGCGCAAGATCATTGACGTGTTGGCGCGTTTCCCAAAAACACCCAAGGTGGCGGTAGCCTATGTGGCTTTCATGGCCATGTTTGCGTCCCTGCTCAGCTGGGGATTCAGCATGATTTTTGCGGGAATCCTGATGCGCGAAATCAGTAAACGGGTTGCGGGCTGCGATTATCGTGCCATGGGTGCCGCCGGTTATCTGGGGCTGGGCAGTGTCTGGGCTCTGGGCCTGTCATCGTCGGCCGCACTGTTGATGGCCACCAAGGGATCGATTCCACCGGCATTGCTCAAAATCAGCGGGGTCATTCCATTGGAACAGACCCTGTTTACCTGGCAGAACCTGGTGATGATCGTGGTTCTGATGGTGCTCTCGATCTGGATCTGCTATGTGTCGACCCCCTCGGCTGAAAATGCCAAGACCGCCGAGATGGCCGGCATCATCTACAAGGATAGCCAGGAGGACATCGGTACGCCGCAAACCCCCGGCGAGAAACTCGAGTTCAGCCCGGTACTGACTCTGGTGATCGTCGCCCTTGGCCTGGTTTATCTGTTCGACGTTTTCAGTACCAAGGGCGGGCTGGCCGCGCTGGATCTGAATACCTACAACTTCATGTTCATCATCGCCGGAATGCTGCTGCACTGGAGGCCGCGTTCCTTCCTGCGGGCGGCGGCCAAAGCGGTTCCCATGACTGGGGGGGTGTTGCTTCAGTTTCCCCTGTATGCCGGTATTTTTGGCGTGCTGATGGCCTCAGGCCTGAATGAAGTGATGGCCAAGTTCTTTGTCTCCATTTCAACGCAGGATACCTTGCCCCTGATCGGCGGCATTTACTCGGCCATCCTTGGCTTGTTCCTGCCTTCAGGTGGCGGGAAATGGGTTGTGGAAGCGCCGTATTTGCTGGAAGCGGCCAACCAGTTGCACGTCAATCTGGCGTGGATGGTTCAGGTCTATAACGCCGCAGAAGCCTTGCCGAACTTCATCAATCCGTTCTGGATGTTGCCGCTGATGGGCCTGATTGGGGTCAAGGCACGCGATCTCGCCGGCTATTCAACCTTGCAACTGATTTTCCATGCACCCGTGGTCCTGATCATGCTCTGGCTCCTCGGAATGACCATGCCTTATGTTGCTCCAATGCTGAATTAGCGCCAAGACGGGGGCCGCCTTACAAAAGTGGCCCCCAAAATCATCCATCGGCGGCGGCAGCTTACTGCCCGTGCCGCTCACCTGATCCAGCCATGCAACGGCCGTTCGGCCATATGCGAAGCTTTCCATAAGGCCGAGGTGGAGGCTGTCAGTCCAGATTTTCGACAGACCGCTTGATTATTACAAAACTGCCACGGCACTTCCGAAGGCCATCAGTCGAGCAGGTGCTAGGTGTGGAACGCCCTCAAGAATCATGCTAGTCTCAAACGAATTTCTTATTCATGGAAACGGGTGCTGATGTCGTATACTCGCCCCATCATCTACATCATAGATGATGATGAAATAATTCTTTGGGTGTTCAAAGAGTTACTCCATGGCGTCGGGGC
>JANNNT010000559.1:0-8044 GCA_031398685.1 Rhodocyclaceae bacterium
GTCGTGATTCGCGGCAGGGTTGAGCTTACGGTTAACGACCAGACCTATCAGTTGGGGCCGGGCGTTGCTGCTTTACAGTCTCGCTCGGGCGCACCACCGCGATCACGGGCAACAGCGTGATTGCGCCTGAATCTCGCAACCCCCAAAATCTAGAACGATGGTGGGGTGCACGCGCTGACCAATTCGCACACTTCTTTGCCCGTATTCCTGAAACGATGCGGCATACGGCTGTCAAAATAATACGCAACGCCCGGCCCCAACTGATAAGTCTGGTCGTTAACCGTAAGCTCAACCCTGCCGCGAATCACGACCCCACCCTCCTCGGATTCGTGGGTCAGCATCGTCTTTCCGGTATCGGCACCCGGTTCGATCGTTTCGTGAATAATCTGCATGGCCATCCCCTGAAGATTATGTCCAACCTGCCGAAGCGAATAACCTTTGCCGCCGATCTCAACGAGTTCATCAGCTTCGTAAACAATCTTTCGCTGCTGGACTTCCTCAAAGGTAAAAAACTCCGCCATGGAAATAGGAATGCCATCCAGTATTTTCTTCAGCGTACCTACCGATGGACTGGTTCGGTTTTGCTCGATCATGGAGATAATTCCATTGGTCACATTGGCCTGTTTTGCCAGTGCACGCTGTGAAAAGCCATGCTTTTCGCGAATCATTCGTAGCCGTTCGCCGATATTAAAACTCATTCGTTGATCCCCTCGGAAGCTTCACCGTCAATGATTGCCGCCGGACTCAAGTGAGCGACGATACATGCGGTGCTTATAAACGTACTATTTTTAGTAGGATACCCAAAAGCAGCAAAACGTTGCCTTGGCTGTTAATTATATTAGACAAAACCAGCGTTTGCATTTCAGCTTTACCGATTTTCCAGGGATGCAATCAAAGCGGTGAGGATTGGGCTGATCGAGGCGTTCAAACCGCGCGTTGTGAAACTGAAGCCTGACGGTTCGACCCTTTCTCCGAATTCAGTTGTCTACCGGAATCGGGCTGGTGCTTACAGGCCCGCTTCAGACAGGAGACTCAAGATGTTCATTATTTACCTGGATGAACTCAAGGTTTGCCGTAGTGGCCGGCAGATGCATTTCTTCCATTGACAAAAACAGTCGTGCTTGTATAGTGATCTATATATTAAACATACGTTTAATAACTTCACCAGCCAAACCAAGCACCGCACTTCGGAGAGAGCAACGATGAAAACAGTCGATCACTATATCAATGGCCAGAAGCTTGTAGGCAGCAGCGGGATGTATGCCGACGTCTTCAATCCGGCAACAGGAGAAGTAAGCGGCAAAGTGGCTTTGGGCGGTGCGCATGAGGTGGATCTGGCCGTTGCCGCCGCCGCCGTTGCCGCCTTCCCGGCCTGGAGGAACACTCCACCGGCCAAACGGGCTCAAGTCATGTTCCGCCTGAAGGAACTGATGGAGAAAAACGCCGATGCGATCTGCGAGCTGGTTACGGCTGAACACGGCAAGGTGCTCAATGATGCCAGAGGCGAACTGCAGCGAGGCATAGAGAATGTCGAGTTTGCCTGCTACGCACCGGAGTTGCTCAAGGGAGAACACAGCAAGAACGTGGGTTCGGCCATCGATTCCTGGAGCGAGTTTCAACCCCTGGGTGTAGCAGCGGGCATCACGCCGTTCAACTTCCCGGCGATGGTGCCGCTCTGGATGTGGCCTATGGCGATCGTCTGCGGCAATACCTTTGTGCTGAAACCTTCCGAACGCGATCCATCATCGGCCCTCTACATCGCTGAACTGGCCACCGAAGCCGGTCTGCCGGCCGGAGTGCTCAACGTAGTCAACGGGGGCAAGGAGGCGGTAGACGGCCTATTGAAGGATTCGCGCGTCCAGGCGGTCAGTTTTGTCGGCTCCACCCCGATCGCCGAATACATCTACACCACTGGCACCGCCCATGGCAAGCGCGTTCAGGCGCTTGGCGGCGCCAAAAACCACGCCATAGTCATGCCTGATGCTGATCTGGACAATGCGGTCAGCGCCTTGATGGGCGCTGCCTTTGGTTCCTGTGGCGAACGCTGCATGGCGATACCGGTCGTGGTTGCCGTGGGTAATGAAGTGGCGGACGCCTTGATTGATAAGCTGAAGATGGAATTGGCGGCGATGAAGGTGGGTCCCGGCACCGACAACCGAAACGACATGGGGCCGCTGATCACCCGCGCGCACTTCGAGAAAGTAAAGGGCTACGTTGATATCGGTGTTCAGGAAGGTGCAGAACTGGTCGTTGATGGTCGCGGTCTCGTTGTACCTGAGCACGAACAGGGTTATTTCCTTGGTGGCTGCCTGTTTGACAAGGTCACGCCCGGGATGAAAATCTACACCGACGAAATCTTCGGGCCGGTGCTCTGCGTCATGCGCGCAGAGAGCATGCAGGAAGCCATGGATCTGATCAATGCCCACGAGTATGGCAACGGCACCTGCATTTTCACCCGCGACGGCGAAGCCGCCCGTTACTTCTCGGACAACATCAGGATCGGCATGGTCGGCATCAATATCCCGTTGCCGGTGCCGGTTTCCTACCACAGCTTCGGCGGCTGGAAGCGCTCCCTGTTCGGTGACCTGAGTGCCTATGGCCCGGACAGCGTGCGCTTCTACACCCGGCGTAAAACCATTACCCAGCGCTGGCCTTCGGGCGGCGTGCGTGAAAAAGCGGTCTTTTCCTTTCCCACGCATCATTGACGAAGTAATGGCCTGTTCACTCATAGGCGTGAATAGGCCAACGCCGTAATTCGAACCCTGAAACCGCACACCTAGGAGTAGATTCAATGGAAGCTGCAACGCAAACACCCATGACCGCTGACCAGATGGTCGCTCTGTGCAAGGAATATACCTTCTGGTCCTGGTCGGCCCAAGGGGCGGTCAATCCGATCCCCATGGTGAGAGCCGAAGGGATTCATTTCTGGGACGCCAACGGCAAGCGCTACATCGACATGAACTCGCAATTGATGTGCAGCAACATTGGCCACGGCAACCAGCGCGTCATTGATGCAATCAAGGCACAGGCTCAGGAACTGGCCTATGCCGGGCCGAGCATGGCCACCCGGATTCGCGCTGAAATCGGCCCCTTGCTGGCCAAGCACACGCCGGGCGACCTGAACACTTTCTTCTTCACCCTGGGAGGAGCCGAAGCCAACGAAAACGCCATCAAGCTGGCTCGTCAGTACACCGGGCGCCAGAAAATCATCACCCGTTATCGTTCCTATCACGGCGCCACTGCCGGAGCCATGACCCTGACCGGCGATCCCCGTCGCTGGGCCAACGAACCGGGCATTCCCGGCGTAATTCGGGCCTTTGACCCCTACGAATATCGCTGCAGTTTCAACAAGCCGAGTTGTAGTGGATGCTCCATGCCCTGTCTGAGCCATATTGAAGAGATGATCATGTATGAAGGACCGCAGAGCATCGCCGCGGTCTTCATCGAATCGGTCACCGGCACCAATGGCCTGATCGTTCCGCCGGATGGCTATCTGCAGGGACTGCGCAAGATATGCGACACCCATGGCATCCTGCTCGTCTGCGACGAAGTCATGGCCGGCCTCGGACGCACCGGTGCCTGGTTTGCCGTCGATCACTGGGACGTCATACCGGACATCATCACCATGGCCAAAGGCCTCACCTCAGCCTATATGCCGCTGGGCTGCGTCGCCATGAACAGCAAAATTGCCGAGCACTTCCAGAAGAATGTCTTCTATGGCGGCCTGACCTACAACGCCCATCCCATGAGTCTGGCCGCGGCCGTCGCCACCCTGAAGGTACTTGAGGACGACGACCTGATCGGCAACGCCCAAAGAATGGGGAAAGTCATGGCTGAACTGCATCAAGGCCTGAAAGCGAAGCATCCTTCGGTGGGCGATGTCCGATCCATTGGCCTCTTCGGCGTACTGGAACTGGTCAGAAACCGCAAGACACGTGAACCGATGGCGCCCTTCAACGGCTCCAGCCCCGAAATGGCTCGCCTGGGTACCTTCTTCAAGGAGGAAGGACTGGCGGCGTTCCTGTACTGGAACAGCGTGTTCACCAATCCGCCGCTGATCATCAACGAGGATCAGTTGCGCGAAGCGTTCGACATCGTCGATCGCGGCCTGGACATCACCGATCAGGCGGTAGTGGACGCCTAAGAATTACTCGCACACGGTCTTTCTGAAACCAATAGAGGGTGCTCATTCGAGCACCCTCTATTCGTCGACTCGCCGTAACTACGGCTAAGCGCATTCTGAGATCGGCAAACTTGCTCCAGCAATATCTCGGAACTTCGTTGTTTTACGCAAAACAGGGTTGGTTACCCCAGAATCCCGATGGCCCGTTTCGCGCAAAGCATGGTTGGACTGTGAAATACAAAAGGCCGGCAGTACATGCGAAAACGGCCGTGCGAGCCTGGAATGCCAATGCGTGCCCCGGGCCAGAAGCGGTAATTGGAAAGATCACCAGAAAGGAGCCGAACGGCTCTAGATGCGACTATGCGATTAGGTGGTCAGGATGCTACTGTCGTGTGGAATATTCCAATGAATGCCGGCTCAGCGAAGCTCAATCCCGGCATCAACTTCTTTTTTCTGATACTGAGCCAAGGAACGACACATGCAATTCGTAACTAACGGCCCCGACATCCCAGAGTCACTATTGCAGGCGCACGCAGAGGGGCGCGTCGTATTTTTCTGTGGTGCGGGCATTTCTTACCCAGCAGGGCTGCCGGGGTTCAAGGGGCTGGTGGACGATATCTACCGACGTGTGGGTACTACTCGCAACGCGATCGAACAGGAAGCCTACAATCGCGATCAATTTGATGCCACGCTGGATCTTTTAGAGCACCGTGTGTCTGGTCAGCGCATTGCCGTGCGCACAGCGCTGGCACAAGTCCTGAAACCCAAATTGCGCCGCAAAGGCGCGACCAACACGCACGTCGCATTGTTGCAACTGGCCCGCGATCGCGAGGGGGCACTGCGACTCGTGACCACCAATTTCGATTGTGTCTTCGAAAAGGTAGCCAAACGCAGCAAACAGTCCTTCAGCTCATACGCTGCGCCAATGCTACCCATTCCTAAGAAAAGCCGTTGGAACGGACTGGTCTACTTGCATGGACTGTTGCCAGACAAGCCGGACGAGAGCGCGTTGAACCGGCTAGTGATCACCAGCGGGGACTTTGGACTTGCATACCTGACTGAACGATGGGCTGCGCGCTTCGTTAGCGAACTGTTCCGCAACTACGTGGTTTGCTTCGTCGGTTACAGCATCAATGATCCGGTGCTGCGCTACATGATGGATGCCCTGGCCGCCGACCGGATGCTTGGCGAGCTTACTCCGCAGGCCTACGCATTAGGCGACTGTGAGCCCGGGCAAGAAAGCCGCAAGACCGTTGAATGGGAGGCCAAGGGCGTTACCCCCATCCTTTACGAAGTACCTGGTGGCAGCCATGACCACTCGGCGCTGCATAAAACCTTGAAGACCTGGGCCGAAACCCACAGCGATGGCATCCTCGGCAAGGAACGCATTGTGGTGGATTACGCCTTGGCACGCCCTTCCGCCAGTACCCGCCAGGATGACTTCGTGGGACGGATGCTCTGGGCGCTCTCCCACGAATCAGGGCTACCCGCCAAGCATTTTGCGGATTTCAACCCTGTGCCATCGCTTGAGTGGCTGGAGATTTTCTCGGAGGATCGCTACCAGCACGGCGACTTGGCTCGCTTCGGTGTGCCTCCACGCCAGGAGGCGGACGAAAAGCTGCGGTTCAGCCTGATCCGTCGCCCCACGCCTTACAACCATTCTCCATGGATGGCTCTGGTTTTGGGAGGCGCTGCAGACAGTCGATGGGATGACGTAATGTTCAATCTGGCCCGCTGGCTGGTGCGACACCTGAACGATCCGGCATTGATCATCTGGTTGGCACAGCGGGGTGCCCAGTTGCATGACCAATGGCCTTGGCTGATTGAGCACGAGCTGGACCGCTTTGCACGCCTCGTGCATGAAGGAAAAACGAGCGACCTGCAAGAAATCCGCATTCAGGCTCCCAATGCTATCCCCGGGCCATTAATGCAAACGCTTTGGCGCTTGCTGCTAACAGGACGAGTGAAATCGCCGTGGCGTGACCGGGATCTCTACCGCTGGAAAGATCGTCTGAAGCGCGATGGTTTGACCGCCACGCTACGTCTGGAACTGCGCGAGTTGCTGGCACCCAAGGTTACGTTGAAAAAGCCGTTCCACTGGGGTGCGGACGATGAAAGCACTGAAGAGCCCACGCGCATCAAGCATTTGGTCGACTGGGAGCTTGAACTGGCCGCCGACCATGTGCATTCATCTCTTCACGATCTGGCTGATGAACGCTGGCGCGCGGCTCTGCCGGCACTGCTGGATGACTTTCAACAACTGCTGCGCGACGCGCTGGACTTGCTGCACGAGTTAGGCGAGGCCGATGACCGAAACGGCCGATCGCACTGGGACTTGCCGTCGATCAGCCCGCATTGGCAAAACCGTGGTTTCCGTGATTGGGTGACGTTGATCGAGTTGTTGCGCGATGCGTGGTTGGCAACGCGTGGGAACGATCCTGAGCGTGCCATCCGGATCGCCCAGAGTTGGTTCGAGTCACCGTATTCGACGTTCAAGCGATTGGCGCTTTTTGCCGCCAGTCAGGATAGCTGCATCGCTCCCGATCAATGGGTCGCTTGGCTCGTGGCTGATGATGCCTGGTGGTTGTGGTCTGTGGATACGCAACGAGAAACGATGCGTCTGCTGGTGTTGCAAGCCGCAAACCTCTCGCCCGAAGCACGTACCAAGTTGGAAGTAGTTATTCTCGCGGGGCCACCGCGGCGCCCATTCTGGGATGACCTCGAACCAGAGCGCCGGCAGTCCTTCGTGGATCACTCGGTCTGGCTGCATCTCGCCAAGCTTCGAAACGGCGGTGGAAGACTCGGAGATGCCGCGTTACAACGTATCGACAGCTTATCAGCGGCAAATCCTGCATGGGAATTGGCAAGCAATGAGCGCGACGAGTTCTCGCATTGGATGAGTGGCACTGGAGACCCTAACTACGAATCGAGCAGCGACATTGATATCGCACCCCGCAAGCGACATGATCTGGTCAACTGGCTCAAGCAACCCGTGCCGGAGGGGCGCCAGTTCTTCGAAGACACTTGGCGCGAGACCTGTCGCACGCGATTCTTTCATAGCATTTTTGCCTTGTGTGACTTGGCCCGCGAGAGGCTTTGGCCGGCTGAACGCTGGAGAGATGCCCTGCAAGCCTGGAGCGAGGAAGGCAAGGTGCGGCGGTCGTGGCGGTTTGCGGCGCCCTTGGTGCTATCCATGCCCAATGAGGTGATGCAGGAAAATGCACACAGTGTCACTTGGTGGATGGAGGTGGCATCCAAATCGATTCAACGTCATGAAGCCATCCTCCTGGATTTGTGTAGCCGCGTGCTTGCTTTGCCTCAACAGGATGGCGTCGACATCGATCAGCCGGTGGAACGTGCCATCAACCATCCGATTGGCCATGTAACGCAGGCGCTGCTGAATCTATGGTTCAAGCGGGAACCCAACGACAATGACTCCTTGCCGGGTGACATTGGGCCGTTCTTCACGCAGCTTTGCGACGTAGAGGTCGAGCAATTCCGCCACGGCAGGGTAGTGTTGGCAGCGCGCTTAATTGCATTGTTCCGAGTAGACCGGTCTTGGACGGAGACGCACCTGCTGCCATTGTTCAACTGGTCTCGAAGTTCCGATGAAGCCAAGGCAGTCTGGGAAGGCTTTCTCTGGTCCCCTCGGCTCTACCGACCGCTCATGATAGCGTTTAAACCGCAGTTTCTCGCTACGGCACATCACTACACGGATCTTGGAGAGCACAGTCGCCAGTTCGCTGCGTTTCTCACCTATGCCGCGTTGGACCTTGTGGACGCCTATACACCGGAGGATTTCCAGTCAGCGATTGGTGCCTTGCCGCAAGAGGGATTGCAGGAGGTGGCGCAGGCGCTCTCGCAAGCTCTCGAAGGTGCCGGGGAACAACGAGAAGGCTACTGGAAAAATCGCGTCCAGCC
>JANNNT010000251.1:0-2079 GCA_031398685.1 Rhodocyclaceae bacterium
GCCTGGGCCATCGAGATTGAACGCCGCGTCGCCGCAATCGAAGCTGGGACCGTCAAGCTAGCCTGACTTTCGCAGTTCGGGGGTAAAAGCGCCGCTAAGTCCTTTAGATTCAGTAAACAGTACCCGTAGGTCTCCACCACAGGCGCGGAGTGGCGCGGGTCGGGCTCTACTGAGCGGAGGCGGGTATTGCGGGGTACGCCGTGATGCGGGGGGGCGGTTGCGCGGGCAACTCGATGTGGAGTTGGTGGAGCAACATCTTGGTGGCGGTGTCGGGCTGGGTGTAGCGCGGCAGAATCAGCCAGCGGTCGTCGACGGTGGGGATGCAGACGTCGATCATCTGAATCGTCGCCAGTTGGTCCATGACTGACGCCGGAGTCAACCCGGGGGCATACGCCCGCAATCGGTTCTTCAGGGTGACCTGGAGGCAGTAGGCCAGAAACGCAATCAGGATGTGCGCGTCGGCTCGATGCTCGAGTTGATGATGGATCGGGCGGATGCGCAAGTCGCTCTTGAGCGATCGAAACGCGGCTTCGATCTGCGTCAGTTGCACATACCGGGTCCACAGGACGGCCGGATCTTCGGCCGTCACGTTGGAGCGGAGCAAGTAGTGGCCGTCACGCAATTGGGCGGCGGTGAGCTTCGCCTTGTCGACCCGAAACCGAAAGGACACGCGCGTCACCGGCTGCTCCGGGCCGGGCACGTCGATATGGACAAATCCAAACGCGCGGCCCGCCTCAGTTTTGGCCGCGCCCAGGCGCATGAGTAGGTGATCGCGTGTCGGCAAGCTCCGGCGCATCGCCCGCAGCTTGCGTAACAACCGCACCAGGCGTTTCCGGCGCATGGCAGTCTCTTTGGCTTGCCGGCCCGTGCTCTTTGCCAGCACGTACAGTTCGCCGTCGTCTTCGAACAGCTTGACGTCCACGGACTCGCGCACCTGCTGCCACGGGAGGTCGAGCCACCGTTGCTCATAGTGGGCGATCTTGCTCTTGGGTGTCCCGACCAGGTAGGACACGTGACGGGCCGGATCCCGCATCTCGGCCAGGATCGCTTCCGTGGGGATCCCGCGATCCATCACCCACAGCCGCTTCGCCTTGCCGTAGGTCGCCTCGATCTGGTCCAAGAATCCCCGCAGCGTGGTGCGGTCCGACGTATTCCCGTCCATCACCTCGTACGCCAACGGAAACCCGTCCGTGGTGATCACGAGCGCAATGACCAATTGCACGCAGGCGGGCCGCCCGTCCCGGCTGTAGCCGCGCTTGGCTTTCGGGTTGTCGGCCATCTCGCCTTCGAAGTACGTACTGGTCAGATCGTAGAGCAGTACCTCGAAGTCGGCATGAAACAAATCCGCCCACTGCTGCTTCAGCCACACGAAGAGATCCTGCTTGTGCGCCACCAGTCGGTCGAGGCACCGATACAAGCGATCTTTTTCCGCGACCGCAAAATCCACGCCCAGTAATGCGTCCATCGCGCTGTGGAGAAACCAGTGCCGATGCACGCGCCACTCGCTGCCCGGCGCGATCCACCAGTTGACCACCAGCAGCCGCAGCACCTTTTCCCAACGCACCGTTTCGCGACCGTCCGGCAAGCGGTCTTGCCAGAACTGCTCCAGGCCCAGCTCGCGCCACACCTGACACGCCAGCCAGCAATTGCCGAAGGCCCGCGGCCGCCGCAACTCCAACCCGCTCACTTTCACCCGCAGCCCATCCAGCGCATCGCGGGGAATCTCGCGGTCGTCCGGAAACAGGCTCAATGTCCGGTGGCGCTGCTCGTGCTCGTCAAAGACGTCCAGCGTCGTACGCCACGCCGCCGCCTGCCGATCGTTGATCTCGCCCAAATACAAGACCGTCCGCTGCGCCGTCTTGCCGGACGACACGCGTCGATTCTCGACCACGCTGAAGTAGCGATGATCCTTGCCGTCCTTCCGACGATTCGTCCCGCGCAAAAACATCCCGCACAGCATCACCGAACGGGGAGCACAAGAACAGGGGGTAGGTCTTCACCGCAACCGATTCCGAACACGCACGGGTACAACATGGGACTTTCGGCGCGCGGACTCGTCACCACGCGCCGAAACAGGTG
>JANNNT010000608.1:0-2959 GCA_031398685.1 Rhodocyclaceae bacterium
TCAGTGGGGTGATTGCTTCCAGTAGCGCGATCAACGGTCAGGTGGTTGAAGCCAAGGATATTCTGTTCGAAATCATCGACCCCCGCCATATGATGATTGAGGCCTTGGCCTATGATCCTCAATCGATTCGTTCTTTGACGGGGGCAACGCTGGCAGGATCGACAACCGAGCTTGTCTATCTGGGTGGTGCCGCGTCCTTGCGCGATGGCGCAATCCCTCTATTTTTTCGGTTAACTGGAGCGGAGATTCCCTTGGTGCTCGGGCAATCGGTCAAGGTCATCGTCAAGAACAGGGAGACGGTAATGGGAACGCCGTTACCGGCGTCGGCCGTCGTTAAGAACAGTGCCAATGAAAATATAGTCTGGGTTCATGAACGTGCGGAAATTTTTCGCCCAGTAGCGGTACAAATCCAGGCGATTGACGGTGCAAACATGGTGGCCCAAGGGCTGACGCCTGGTCAGCGTGTCGTGACCAGCAGCGCCACGCTGATCAACCAAATCCGCTAAGGAGACGATCATGTTTAGCTGGATCGTCAATAGCAGTCTGAAAAATCGGCTGTTTGTGCTGGTTTTCGCCCTGATCCTGATGGTTTATGGTGCGATCACGGCGAAAACTATGCCGGTGGATGTGTTCCCTGATCTGAACAAGCCAACCGTGACCATCATGACCGAAGCGGGCGGTATGGCCCCGGAAGAAGTCGAGCAGCTGGTTTCCTTTCCGCTGGAAACGGCGCTCAATGGCATGCCGGGGGTCACACGGGTGCGTTCAGTGTCGGGTATCGGTTTGTCGATTATCTATGCTGAATTCGCTTGGGGATCGGACATCTACCGCAACCGGCAATTGGTTGCCGAACGCTTGACCGAGGTCAAGGAGCAGCTTCCTGTTGGTATAAACCCCAACATGGGTCCGATTTCATCCGTCATGGGCGAAATCATGTTGATTGCCTTGCCTGCGGACCCCGCCAAGGTGAGTCCAATGGCGGTGCGTGAATATACCGATTTCGTGTTGCGGCCCCGGTTGTTATCGATTCCCGGGGTGGCGCAAGTGATTCCGATCGGCGGAGAAGTTCGTCAATTCCGTGTTGAGCCCAACACGGCGCTTATGGCCCAGCTTGGGGTCGGATTCGAGGACCTTGAGACCGCGTTACGATCATTTTCTAGTAACACCAGCGGGGGATTCCTGGAGCAAAATGCACGGGAATACCTGATTCGCAACCTGGGGCGAACGACTCGCCTTGAGGATTTGCAAAACATATCGGTTCGTGATGCCAAAGGCCAACCAATCCTGCTCAAGCAGTTGGCCGAAGTCAAGTTCGCTGCGTCGTTTAAACGTGGTGATGCCGGTTTCGCAACCAAACCGGCCGTGATTGTCAGCGTCCAGAAACAGCCCGGAGCAGATTCGGTCAAACTGACGGGTAAGATCGAGGAGGCTCTAAGCAGCCTGTCAAAATCATTGCCGCCGGGGATTTCCAAACCGGAAGTCTCCTTCCGACAAGCAGATTTTATTGAGGCATCGATTGGAAACGTCCAGGAAGCCTTGCGCGATGGCGCCATCATGGTGGCCATTATTCTGTTCCTGTTCCTGATGAATGTTCGTACCACCCTGATTTCTCTGACGGCCATCCCGCTTTCGCTGGCACTCACGGCTCTGGTATTTCATGGGATGGGGTTGTCGATCAACGTGATGACGCTCGGAGGCTTGGCCATTGCCATTGGCGAACTGGTCGATGACGCCTTGGTCGATGTCGAAAATGTGTTGCGACGCCTGAAGGAGCACAAACCCAAAGGCGTGCTTGGCACGATCAAGACTATTGCTTCCGCCTGCAACGAGGTGCGCTCCGGTGTCGTCGTGGCCACACTGGTCGTGGTCTTGGTGTTTGTGCCGCTGTTTGCGTTGCCGGGGATAGAAGGCCGCCTGTTTGCACCGCTCGGAATCGCTTACATCACCTCGATTCTGTCGAGTTTAGTGGTGGCGCTGACCGTCACCCCAGTGTTGTGCTATTTCCTCTTGCCAAAGATGAAGCAGATTGATCACGGCGATTCACGACTTGTTCTGTGGCTCAAGCATTGGGATAAACGCATCCTTGAAGCCTCGTTCGGGCGCGCCAAGCTGGCAATTGCGACGACCGTGCTGCTGCTGCTGGTATCCCTGGCAACGGTACCGTTTTTCCCCAAGGCGTTTCTACCCGCCTTCAACGAGGGGACGCTGACGATCAGCATGATGCTCAATCCCGGTACTTCACTTGTCGAATCAAATCGGGTGGGTGCTCTGGCCGAGTCCCTGATCAAGTTGGTGCCTGAAGTCAAAAGTGTGGGACGCCGTACCGGCCGCGCCGAACTCGACGAACATGCCGAAGGCGTGCATTCGAGCGAAATCGACGTGGATCTGAAACCCTCAGAACGCGGCCGTGAGGTGGTCATGGCCGACATCCGGGCCCGCCTCGCGTCTTTGCCTGCCACCACAACGGTGGGGCAACCGATCTCTCATCGTCTTGATCATTTGCTGTCAGGCGTACGCGCCCAGATCGCTCTGAAAATTTACGGCGATGATCTGGATACCTTGCGCGGTCAAGCCGCCAGCCTTCGGGAACAGCTCGTCAGGATACCGGGGCTGACTGATCTCCAGATCGAAAAGCAGGTCTTGATCCCACAGATCAAGGTCAGGCTCGATTACAGCAAAGCGGCGCAGTATGGCGTGTCGCCTGGTTCTTTGCTCAAAATGTTGGAAACCCTGACGGAGGGCGATACGGTCGCGCAGATCGTTGATGGCAACAAGCGGTTCAATTTGGTCATTCGCCTGCCTGACAATGCCCGTGATACACAAGGGCTGGGCAACATCCTGATTTCCACGCCGCATGGCCGAATTCCTCTGTCACAGATCGCCAGTATTGAGGAATCGGATGGGCCCAACCAAATCGGACGGGAGAACGGGCGACGGCGCATCGTGATTTCTGCCAACA
>JANNNT010000644.1:0-3982 GCA_031398685.1 Rhodocyclaceae bacterium
CACTTGCGGGCGAGTACTTGATAAGTCATAGCCGGATTTTACTCTGGATTATCGATCAAAACAGCGACAGGAAATGATTCAAGGCGAAGGGTCACTGTGGCAGGTCGCACGACCGCCGACACTGCTTCAGGCCCCTGCCAAAAACGAGTCGTGCACGCAAGTGCCTACCAACGACACTCTTGCCGAGCTTTCCCCGAACGTCGAGGGGCATTTTCGAAGTAACGCACCGGCTTCGGAACAATGCCGTGAGAGCCGCATAATCATTGGCTTCCACGGCATTGATTTGAAGATGCGCCGTCGCGCAAGCGTAGCTTGCGCGAAGAAGACACTCTGGGGGGTGCCCGCCCTGACTGACCCGCAGGACGGTTAATTTCCGGAGTGTTTTATTACCCCTCGGAACGACTCGCACGACGGCGCTCGTGCTCGATGAGGTGGCGTTTGCGCATGCGGATGCTCTTTGGTGTGATTTCGACCAGCTCGTCATCGTCGATGAACTCGACGGCACTCTCCAGCGTCACATCGACCGGCGGCACCAGACGCACGGCCTCGTCGGTCCCTGAGGAACGAACGTTGGTCAGTTGCTTGCCCTTGATCGGATTAACGACGAGATCGTTATCGCGAGAATGTATCCCGATGATCATGCCTTCGTACAGGCGATCACCCGGAACGGTGAACATGCGGCCACGCTCCTGCAGCTTCCACAGCGCATAAGCCACGGCCTCGCCGTGTTCTGCCGAAATCAGCACGCCGTTGCGACGGCCTGGCATGTCGCCCTTGACCGGGGCGTATTCGTCAAACACATGGCTCATGAGACCGGTTCCACGCGTCAGATTCATGCACTCGCCCTGAAAACCGATCAGACCGCGCGCCGGAATCCGGTATTCGAGA
Source organism: Rhodocyclaceae bacterium (assembly GCA_031398685.1). Taxonomy (GTDB): domain Bacteria; phylum Pseudomonadota; class Gammaproteobacteria; order Burkholderiales; family Rhodocyclaceae; genus Propionivibrio. Next base: position 889 of record JANNNT010000644.1, read on the forward strand.
CGGACACGACCACGGCCATCGGAAACCATGTCCTGCAGGTCGCCCTTGCGGTAGCCGAGCGCCTCCATGATGCCGCCCTGATGCGCTTCTTCGACATCCAGGGTCAGCATTTCGTAAGGTTCGCATTCGACGCCGTCGATCATCTTGTAGATCACTTTCGGACGCCCAACGGCCAGCTCAAAACCCTCGCGGCGCATGGTTTCCAGAAGAATCGTCAAGTGCAGTTCGCCGCGACCGGAAACGAGGAAAGAATCCGTTTCGCTGGTTTCTTCGACGCGCAGCGCCATATTGGTCAGCAGTTCCTTGGTCAGACGCTCGCGGATCTGGCGACTGGTCACGAACTTGCCTTCGGTACCGGCGTAAGGCGAGTTGTTGACCATGAAGGTCATGTTCAGAGTCGGCTCATCGATCTTAAGCATCGGCAAACCGTCGGACTTGTCGTTTTCGACAAGCGTGCACCCTATCGAGAGCTCTTCAATCCCTGTAACCAGCACGATATCGCCGGCGACGGCTTCATCCAGCGCAACCCGTTCGATGCCACGAAAACCGAAGATCTGATTGACCTTGGCCGTTTTTGGCGAGCCATGCTCGAACTTGCCGTCGGCATCGGGCAGACCGTACATCACGGTGATCGGTTGCGCCGGCTTCAGGCGACCACGCTGGATGCGGCCAATACCGATGCGACCAACGTAGGACGAATAATCCAGCGCAGAAATCTGCAGTTGCAACGGGCCCTCGATATTGTCGGCGTGGGGTGGCGGTACATGTTCGAGAATCGCGTCGAACATCGGCCTCATGTCAGTTGAAGGCTTAGCCAGATCGAGTGTGGCGTAGCCATTGATCGCCGACGCATAGATCACCGGAAAATCGAGCTGTTCCTCGGTGGCACCGAGCTTGTCGAAAAGATCAAAAGTATGATCGACGACCCAGTCCGGACGCGCACCGTCGCGGTCGATCTTGTTGACCACGACAATCGGCTTCAAACCAAGCGCCAGTGCTTTCTTGGTTACGAAACGCGTTTGCGGCATCGGGCCTTCAACGGCATCGACCAACAGCAGCACGCCATCGACCATCGACAGCACGCGCTCGACCTCACCGCCGAAGTCCGCGTGTCCCGGCGTGTCGACGATGTTGATGTGCACACCCTGATAATCGACCGCCAGATTCTTGGCCAGAATCGTGATGCCCCGTTCTTTTTCCAGGTCGTTCGAGTCCATGACGCGTTCGGCGATGTGCTGGTGGGCAGAGAAGGAGCCTGCCTGATGCAGCAGCTTGTCGACGAGCGTAGTCTTGCCGTGGTCGACGTGGGCAATGATGGCGATGTTTCGAACGGGACGGGACATATTGGGGTAACTCTTTGATAAAAGGCGGCAATTCTAGCACATTCAGGGCCTCGATTGTTGCGCCGCAAAAACTATTTACAGGTGAAAGGAAGCTGCAGCAAGCACGCTTTGGGGTCGCGCAACCGGGCCGATCAGCGCTTCCTGACTGTCTTCTCGGGAAAGCGCCCCGACGCGCGCGCTGGCACCTTCGGATAACGGGCTTCCGTGTGGCGCAGACCCGTGCCTGGCGGCTGAAAACTGGGAATCAGATGTTTCTTGCCGTTGCCGATCAGATCGGAGCGGCCCAGTTCCCTGAGTGCGTCACGCAGCAGAGGCCAGTTTTCGGGGTCGTGGTAGCGCAGAAACGCCTTGTGCACCTTGCGCATGCGGCCCGTGCGCACGGTTTCGACTTCCTCCGACGTGCGCGTGACTTTCTTCAGCGGATTGCGCTGCGAGTGGTACATCGCCGTGGCGATGGCCATCGGCGTCGGCAGGAAGGTCTGCACCTGATCGAGACGGAAATTGTATTGCTTGAGCCACAACGCCAGGTTGAGCATGTCCAGGTCGGTCGTTCCCGGATGCGCGGCGATGAAGTACGGAATCAGGTATTGCTCCTTGCCCGCCTCCTTCGAAAATTTCTCGAACATCGCCTTGAACGTGTCGTAGCTCCCGATTGAAGGTTTCATCATGTGCGAGAGCGGCCCGGCCTCGGTGTGTTCGGGCGCGATTTTCAAATAGCCGCCAACGTGATGCGTAACCAGTTCCTTCACATACTCGGGCGAACGTACGGCAAGGTCGTAGCGCAACCCGGAACCGATCAACACGCGCTTCACGCCCTTGATCGCCCGCGCCTTGCGGTAGAGCTGGATCAACGGCGCGTGGTCAGTATTGAGGTTCTCGCAGATGCCGGGATAAACGCAGGACAGGCGGCGGCACGAGGACTCGATCTTCGGGTCCTTGCAGGCCAGCCGGTACATATTGGCCGTCGGCCCGCCGAGGTCGGAGATGGTGCCGGTAAAACCCGGTGTTTTATCCCGTATTTCCTCGATCTCGTTGAGGATCGACTGTTCTGAGCGGCTCTGGATGATGCGCCCTTCGTGCTCGGTAATCGAGCAGAAGGTGCAGCCGCCAAAACAGCCGCGCATGATGTTGATCGAAAAACGGATCATGTCGAACGCGGGAATTTTCGCCTCGCCATACGCAGGGTGCGGCTTGCGCTGGTAGGGGGCGGCAAAGACGCCGTCCATTTCCGGCGTGGTCAGCGGTATCGGCGGCGGATTGAGCCACACATCGCGCTCGCCGTGCGCCTGAATCAGCGCGCGGGCGTTGCCCGGATTCGATTCGAGGTGAAAGGTGCGCGAGGTATGCGCATAAAGCACCGGGTCGCTTGCCACCTGTTCGTAGGACGGCAGGCGAATCGCCGTTCGCGCTCGATCAAGCTTGGGCATACGCGTGTGCGACTGGAACTGGATCACTTTGGCCTGCGGGGCACCGATTGCCGCCTCTTTCGAAGCGCAGGCCGCTTCCTTGCCCTTCTCGGTTTCCATGGCATACGGGTCGGCATGACGGATCAGCGGCCCCGGTGCATCAACGTCGGTCGAATCCATCTCGGACCAATCGCTGGCAGGCAACCAGCCGCGCGGTACCATGAAGGCCGTGCCGCGCAAATCGCGAATATCGGAAATATCCTCACCCGCCGCCAGGCGGTGCGCCAACGCCACGATGGCGCGTTCGGCGCTGCCGAAGATCAGCATGTCGGCTTTTGAATCGGG
>JANNNT010000647.1:0-10292 GCA_031398685.1 Rhodocyclaceae bacterium
CGGGCGGTATCTTTCGCCAAGGAAGCCGGCGCGCGTATTACCGCGTTTTACGCCAAACCGGAATATCCGGTGGTCTACTTCGGTGAAGGCGCACTCATTGACACCACAACACCGGATCAGTTCGCTGAGCTCGCCGAACAGCAGGCCAAAAAAATTCTCGGCTTTGTTGAGGAACTCTGCCTGGATGCGGACGTAAGCTGCACTAGTCTGACGCTGACCAGCGACATCCCCTATGAGGCCATCATCGAAGCGGCCACGCAAAGCGGCTGTGACCTGATTTTCATGTCCTCGCATGGCCGGCGCGGATTCAGCGCTCTGCTGCTGGGCAGCGAAACCAACAAGGTGCTCGCGCACACGACGATTCCGGTACTGGTTTATCGCTGACTCTTCAACGCCCTGACGGCGAGTGGTTGCGCCTATGTTCGCCTGAGCAGACGGGGGTCCTCGAACAGTGAGTTGATTTCGACCTTGTAGATGTCCGGATTGTCCGGCACCACATAGAGGACAGGCGTCATCAGCTCTTCGAAGATTCCGCGCAGGCTGCGGGCACCGGTTTTGTATTCGATGGCGATCTCGGAAATCTGTTCGAACACTTTCGGGCCAATACTCAATTCAACGCCTTCCGCCTTGAAAATCTCGATGTATTGCCTGTAGATCGAGTTCTTCGGCACGCTCATTATTTTGACCAGCATGTCCTTGCTCAGATTCTGGAAGTTGGCGATGATCGGCAGACGGCCGGTAAACTCCGGAATCAGGCCGAATTCAAAAAGATCGGTCGGTTTAACGCGCTTGTTGAGCCGGTCCAGAATATTCTGGTTGTCGTCCCCCGAGGTCGAGATGAACCCGAAACCCTGGGTCTTGGACATGATGTTCTCCAGCCCGACAAAGGCACCACCGCAGATGAAGAGAATATTGCTGGTGTCAATGTACTGACTGTTCTTCAGCTTGACCGGCGATCCTTCCATGATCTTCAGCAAAGCGTGTTGCACGCTTTCGCCGGAAATCACCCGGGCCTCGGTTTTTGACGCTTTCAGCTTGTCGATCTCGTCGATGAACACGATGCCGAGTTGCGCTTTTTCGACATTTCCGTCGGCTTTGTCGACCAGACGCTGCAAAACCGCCTCGATTTCTTCATTGACATACTTGGTCTGCGCCAGCGACGTTGCATCCGCGGTAACGAAGGGAACAGCCAGCATTCTTGAGAGCGTTTCGCAGAGCAGGGTTTTTCCGGTTCCCGACGATCCGATCAGCAGAACATTGCTCTTGGCGATGGCTCCGTCGTTCTGCAGGAAGGTAGAAATCTTCCGGTAGTGCGAATAGACCGCCACAGCCAGCACCTTCTTCGCCTCGTCCTGACCGATCACGTACTGATCGAGGTAGTTAACAATCGAACTGGGTGTGGTTTCTTTGGCTAACAAGCTGTTCCCCTCTATCGAAAACAATAGTTCCAACGCAGGCGCTATGGTATTCCGAATCAGTCCGCCACGGCGGGTGCACCCTGCATCGAGGATGCGTTATGCTTGCGTCTTTGTGACGTATCGATCCAAAGGCTGAACGATGTTCGAATGGTGGCACTGGGTAGTCCTCGGACTCTGTCTTGCAATGGTGGAACTGGCGGTTCCTGCCTTTTTCATCATCTGGTTCGGCATTGGTGCCATCGGCGTCGGCATCGCACTGCTGGCCGCACCGGACCTTGCGGTCGCCACGCAAATGTTGATCTGGACAGGTTTGTCCAGCGTACTCGTTGGCGTCTGGTTCCGCTATCTCAAACCGCGCACGGTAACGGCGGTAGGCACGTCAGCGGCCTCGGTGTCTGGCGAAGTCGGCGTTCTGGTGGCCGATATTTCCCCTGAAACGCGCGGACAGGTTCGTTTTCAGAAACCCGTTCTCGGCTCCGACGTGTGGGAGTGTTACGCCGATTCGAAAATCAAGGCCGGCGAGCGCGTTCGCGTCATCGTCGTCGAAGGCAATTTCATTAAAGTAGAGGAAGCAAAATGACCGGCATAACCGTTACCTCAATCGTATTCCTGGTTTTTGTCATTGTTACGGTGGCCAAAGGCGTACGCATCATTCCCCAGGGTGAAGAATGGATTGTCCAGCGCCTGGGCAAGTACCGAGTCACCTTGATGCCCGGCCTGCGCTTCATCATTCCCTACTTTGATATCGTCTCCTACAAGGTCACGACCAAAGACATCATCCTCGACGTTCAGGAACAGGAAGTCATCACCCGCGATAACGCGGTCATCGTGGTGAACGCCATCTCATTCATCAAGGTCACCGACCCGGTCAAGGCCGTTTATGGCGTGGAGAATTACTCCGAAGCGATTCGTAACATGATCATGACGACGCTGCGTTCGATTGTCGGCGAAATGGAACTGGACGAAGCGCTCTCGCAACGCGACATGATCAAGGCACGCCTGAAAGCCGGCGTCGCCGATGAGGCATTGGACTGGGGACTCACCGTCAAGTCGGTTGAAATCCAGGACATCAAGCCCTCGCAATCCATGCAGCGCGCGATGGAGTTGCAGGCTGCTGCCGAACGGGAACGCAAGGCCATGGTGACCCGGGCTGAGGGCGAGAAGCAATCGATGATCCTGACCGCTGAAGCCCGTCTGGAATCGGCCAAGCGCGATGCCGAAGCGCAAATCATGCTGGCCGAAGCGTCCTCGCAGGCGATTACTAAAGTCACAAGTGCCTTTGGCGAAAATGAGCTGCCCATGCTCTATTTGCTGGGTGAAAAGTACATCACCAGCATGACCAAGCTGGCCGAGTCGCAAAACGCCAAGATGATTCTGTTGCCGGCTGACCTGCAAAGCACGTTGCGCGGGCTGTTCCAGAGGGTGCCAAAACCCTGAAACAAGAACAACACGCATTGAACGGATAAACTTTTTGCCTGACAGGAAACAGCTTTTTCGCGGGTATCTGGCCGCTGCCGCCACGCTGGTCATGTGGGCTGGCTTCTCCCTCGTCTCGCGTTATGGCGGCAAGAGCATACTGACGCCACACGACATTTTCGCCTTGCGCCTGATTACTGCCTCGCTTGTTCTTCTCCCTTTTGCCGGCAGCATGCCGGCACGGGCCTGGCGTGACCGTCGACTGTGGGTGCTGACGATATTGTGCAGTCTGCTCTACTGTCCGCTGGCCTATAACGGTTTCAAATATGCCCCGGCGTCACATGGCGCCATCCTGCTCTCCGGCCTGCAACCTTTCCTGATCAGTGCGGTTGTCTGGCTGATTGCGGGCACCCGCCCGAGCCGGATGCGCAGAATCGGACTCATCTTGATCGCCATTGGCATCGTGTGTGCCGCCATGCCCTACTTCACCGACTGGTCTGCTGATTCCGTGTTTGGCGATTTCCTGATTCTGATTTCCTCAATATGCTGGGCCATCTACGCCGTTCTTTCCGTGCGCTGGGGCTATTCTGCCTGGACGCTGACACGCGCCGTGGCGTTCGGCTCATCCTTGATTTACCTGCCGATTTACCTGCTCTTTCTCCCCAAGCAACTGGCCGCCGCCCCGCTCTCGATGATTGTCATTCAGAGTGTGTTTCAGGGCATCGTCGCGACGATTCTGGCCATGCTGGCTTACCTCAAGGCCATCTCGCTTCTCGGTGCAGAGCGGGCAGCCGCTTTTCTGGCACTGGTCCCCATCGTGACCGGCCTTGTTGCCGTACCACTGCTTGATGAAGCGCTAACCGCCTGGTTATTGAGCGGAATCTTTTTTGTATCGATGGGGTCATACATCGCCTCACGATATGGCAGCACTACGATAAGGAATTGATCCATGCAAAATTTCACGTTCTACAATCCGACACGCATTCTCTTCGGCTCCGGCCGCATCGCCGATATTACCCGGGAGATTCCAGCCAACGCACGCGTTCTGATCACCTACGGCGGCGGCAGCAGCGTCAAGTCCGGAACCTTGGCCGAAGTCAAAACCGCGCTTGACGGTTTCACGCTATTCGAATTCGCCGGCATCGAACCCAATCCGACCTACGAGACCCTGATGGAGGCCGTTGAACTGGCTCGCCGCGAACGCATTGACTTCCTGCTCGCCGTGGGCGGCGGCTCGGTCATTGACGGTACCAAATTCATCGCGGCAGCCATCCACTTTGCCGGCGAACCGTGGAACATACTCGCCAAGCGAGCCAAGATCGGCAGTGCGGTTCCTTTTGGCAGCGTACTCACCCTCCCCGCCACCGGTTCGGAGATGAACAACGGGGCGGTTATCACCAAACGCGCCAGCAACGACAAACTGGCGTTTTCGAGCTGCCTGCTTTTCCCCCGTTTTTCGGTGCTCGACCCGACCAAGACCTATACGCTCCCACCGCGCCAGGTTGCCAATGGCGTCGTTGACGCCTTTGTGCATACCACCGAGCAGTACCTGACCTACCCGGCCAATGCCAAGGTACAGGATCGCTTTGCCGAAGGCCTGCTGCTCACGCTGATCGAGGACGGCCCCAAGGCATTGCTGGAACCGGAGAACTACGACGTCCGCGCCAACCTGATGTGGACGGCAACACTGGCCCTGAACGGTCTGATCGGTGCCGGTGTGCCGAATGACTGGGCCACCCACATGCTCGGCCACGAACTCACCGCCTTGCACGGCCTCGATCACGCCCAAACGCTGGCCGTCGTCCTGCCGGCCATGCTGCAGGTCAGACGCGAGGAGAAACGTGGAAAACTGTTGCAGTTCGCCGATCGCATCTGGGGGTTGCGCGATGGCGACGAAGAGACGCGAATCGATCAGGCCATCGAACGCACCCGACAGTTCTTTGAATCGCTCCAGGTTCCGACCCGGCTTTCTGGCTACGGCATCGGCAAGGAGGCTATTCCGGAGCTGATGGCCCAACTGGAACGACACGGCATGGTCGCCCTTGGCGAACACCAGAATCTCACCCTTGAGGGTTCACGCCGAGTATATGAACTGGCGGCCTGATTCCGCATTGGTATCCGATCTCGCTGATCGACACCCGTCAAACCAACTCACAAGGAAACCGATATGGCTCTTTCAATGTACGACTCTTCGATTCCTGCCTTAAAACAGACGCTGAGCAGTCTCGCAAGCATTCTTAAAAAGGCGGCAGAACACGCCGACAACAGGAAGATTGACCCTGGCGTATTCATTACTGCACGCCTGTTCCCGGACATGCTCCCCTTGTCCAAACAAATTCAGATTGCTACCGACCATGCCAAAGGGTGTGCAGCGCGCCTTGCCGGCGTCGACCTACCCAAGTTCGATGATAACGAAGTGACCTTTGATGAATTGCAGGCGCGTATCGCCAAAACCATTGCCTTCCTCGATGGATTCAAAGCAGACCAGATCAATGGCAGCGAGGAACGAGAAATCGTATTGCAGCTTCATGAAACAAGAATGGAATTCAAAGGCCAGGATTATTTGAACAAATGGGCTTTGCCCAATTTCTATTTCCACGCAACCACCGCGTACAACATTCTTCGCCACAATGGCGTTGAAATCGGCAAAAGGGATTTTTTGGGCGGCTGACGGGCCTGAAGAACATTTGTGGTTGGTCACTGCGCCTGTCAGACCGAGGCGATACTGACCAGCCAGATTTTTTCCAAACAACTTGTGCGTGAATTTTTCAGACGCAACAGCCGCGACCAGGTCTGCCCCGTCAGGCCCCAGCCGGAAGGCTTGGGCCGCGTTGTCCAGCATCGTTACGCAAGCGTTGATTTTTATTTGGTGCGAGCGGAGGGCTTCGAACCCCCGACCTACGCCGTGTGAAGGCGCCGCTCTACCCCTGAGCTACGCTCGCAATCATTTAAAATCAATCACTTACTACCTAAACATGCTCGCCACGGCGTTTCATCATATTTTCTGCCGTATGAAAGCCGATCCCTGGGAGCCACGCTAAGCACCCGATAGAGGGACGGCATTTAACCACATCCTTCACACGCGGTCAATTTCGCGTGCTTCCTTTACAATAGGCCCTTTCCGCTTCTCGGCCACTGACCATGATACGCACACGTTTTGCCCCCTCTCCGACCGGTTTTCTGCATATCGGCGGTGCGCGCACCGCTCTTTTCTCCTGGGCTTTTGCCCGCCATCATGGCGGGAAATTCATCCTGCGCATTGAAGACACGGATGTGGCACGTTCAACACCCGAGGCTGTACAGGCGATTATCGACGGTATGAACTGGCTGGGCCTTGCCCACGACGAAGGTCCGTTTTACCAGATGCAGCGGATGGATCGGTACAAGGTCGTGATTCACGAAATGCTCGCCGCCGGTACCGCCTACCACTGCTACACGACGCCGGAAGAACTCGATCATATGCGCGAGGAACAGCGTGCCAAGGGCCTGAAGCCGCGTTATGACGGCACCTGGCGCCCGGAGCCCGGCAAGACGTTGCCGACGCCACCCACCGACGCCCTGCCGGCAATACGCTTTAGGAATCCAACTGACGGTGTCGTGGCCTGGAATGACCTCGTGAAAGGTCGCATCGAAATTGCCAACGCCGAGCTCGACGATCTGGTGATTGCCCGCACTGACTTAACGCCAACCTACAATTTCTGCGTGGTTGTGGATGACTGGGAAATGAGCATCACGCACGTCATCCGTGGCGACGATCACGTAAACAACACGCCGCGCCAGATAAACATTCTTGCGGCGCTTGGCGCTCAGGTGCCGCTCTACGCGCATCTTTCGATGATTCTGGGCGACGACGGACAGAAACTTTCCAAGCGCCACGGCGCGGTTAGCGTGATGCAGTACGACGATGAAGGTTACCTGCCGGAGGCCGTGCTCAACTATCTGGCGCGTCTTGGCTGGTCACACGGCGACGACGAGGTGTTTTCAATGCAGCAGTTCTGCGCGTGGTTCGATCTCGACCACATCACGCCATCGGCGGCGCAGTTCAACACCGAGAAACTGAACTGGCTCAACGCCCACTACCTCAAACAGGCCGACAATGCGCGCCTTGCCGCGCTGGTCTTGTCGCGCCTTGAGGCACGAGGCGTGACGGTCAGCACAACGCCATCGCTTGAAGCGATCATCGGCCTCTACAAGGAGCGCGTGAGCAACCTGAACGAACTGGCGGACGCCGCCGAAGTGTTCTATATCGATCTGCACCCGAAGGCCGAAACACTGGCGCAGCACCTGACGCCGGAAGCCCTGCCGGCACTGGCCGATTTCATCGCCGGCGTCAAGGATGTAGCGTGGGAAGCCCCGGCCATCGCCGCGCTGATCAAGTCGTGCATCGGCAAACACGGGCTCAAAATGCCCAAGCTGGCAATGCCCCTGCGCGTGTTGCTTACCGGGCAGGCACAAACGCCGTCGGTCGATGCGCTAATCGCGCTTTTCCCGCGTGAACTGGTACTCAAGCGGCTATCAGCGGCTTCGGCCGACTGAAGAATGGTGTTCATACTCCATAAAGAGCAAAAAGCACTTTACAAGATTTGGATGCATCCCTATAATGCGCCCTTCTTTCGAGAGGGGGTATAGCTCAGCTGGGAGAGCGCTTGCATGGCATGCAAGAGGTCCGCGGTTCGATCCCGCGTACCTCCACCAACAAGTCGAAAGAAAGTTAGTCCGGGTCCCCATCGTCTAGAGGCCTAGGACACTACCCTTTCACGGTAGGTACCGGGGTTCGAATCCCCGTGGGGACGCCAAGTTTCAGAAGTACTGGAGTGGTAGTTCAGTTGGTTAGAATACCGGCCTGTCACGCCGGGGGTCGCGGGTTCGAGTCCCGTCCACTCCGCCAACCTATTCCCAAGTGGCTGATTATTAATACATAATCAGCCACTATGTCGAAGATAAGGGTACAGAGGAAGGGTACAAACAGCGGTCCGCAAGGACTGACGATGCCCGCCTACCTGACCCACAAAGCCAACACCTATTACTTCCGTAAGCCGTCCCGGCCGAACTGCGGCCATCCTCGGCAAACGCGAAATCAAGAAATCCCTCGGCCACGATTACATCCGCGCCGTGCGTGACTGCAAACGCGTTGCCGTCGAGGCGGACGTGATTCTAGCGCACGCCCGGGCCCAACTCGACAGTCGGCCGGTCGATCCTTTCTCGCGTGAAGGCCTCCGGCGTACCCGCCACGTTTCCCTGATCCGCGTCACCCCCTAACTGGAAACCCTGTTCGGCAGCCTGATGCGCGCCTCGCTGCTGGAAACGGATCAGGAAACGCGGATTGCCGGGATGGATCGCGACGACTTTACGGAATACGGCCAACACATTGACGAGGCCATCGCCGCCTCCGCTTGATCGAGAGTTTCCGCCTCACTCGGGCCACTCTGGCGGAATGCCATAGATTGCCTGTAGACCTATTCCTTCTGTCGCAATGAAAGCGTCGTCGACCAAGCGCTTGGTTGGCAGTCGGTGAAGTGCCGTGGGAACAGGTTGGTGTGCCCAGGGAGCAGGCGTTTCCGTCAAGATCATCGCCCCTGAGGTGGGTGGCGCAAAGCTTGCCAATGGCTCAATACAGTCCATTGATGGGCAACTCGCAGGTACGCCTTCTGTGCTTGCCGACGCCATCGCCATCATTCTCTCCGACAAGAGCACAAAGGAATTGCCAATGCAAAGCGCCGCTATCGATTTCGTGCGCTATGCGTTCGGGCACATCGAGGAAATCGCCATCGACAACTGCGGTCAGGAACTTCTGGAGACCGCCAAAGTCGGAAAACAAGATCACGATGATGATCAACTCGCTCGCGCAGGCGGAGGTTGTACGAAAACCCGAAACCTACTTGTCGCACTGACGGCTGTTGCACTTACGATAACCGTTGGGGTGGTCGCACTCAACTTCTCGGGAAGTGAAAAAAAGATCGGGCGAACGCTTACCCGCCTCTACTCTGCAGACGATCCGCAATTCCGCAATGTGATGGGCGTGCTGCTCGGCCCCGCGCTCATTGACGGCAACCGCTTCGACACCCTACTAAATGGCGATCAGATTTTTCCGGCGATGTTATCGTCGATTCGCCATGCCGAGACAAGTATCAGTTTCGAATCCTACATCTACTGGTCCGGGTCGATCGGCCGGGAATTCGCAGAGGCACTGTCAGAACGGGCGCGTGCAGGAATCAAGGTGCATGTTCTTCTCGACTGGCTGGGCAGCGACAAACTGGATTCCGCGCAGTTGCGGATGATGGAAGACGCGGGAGTCAAGTTGCGCAAGTTTCACGAACCCCTCTGGTATCACCTGCACCGAATGAACAACCGCACGCACCGCAAGCTGCTGATCGTCGACGGCAAGGTCGGCTTTACCGGAGGCGTTGGCATCGCCGACGTCTGGACCGGGAATGCAGAGGATCCGGAGCATTGGCGCGACACGCACTTTCGTGCCGAAGGGCCGGTAGTGGCGCAGATGCAGGCCGTGTTCATGGACAACTGGATCAAAGTGACCGGCGAGGTCTTGCACGGGATCGACTATTTCCCTGCGCTGCCCATCAGCGGGGGAAGCACCGGACAAATGTTCAGCAGCTCGCCCGAAGGCGGCAGCGAGAGCATGCGCTTGATGTATCTGCTGGCGATCACTGCGGCGACGCGATCCATTCATTTGTCCAGCGCCTATTTCGTACCCGACGATCTGACGATGAAGACGTTGGTAGCCGCGGCCCGACGCGGGGTCCGCATCCGGATCGTTACCCCGGGAGCACATATGGATGCCGCAACGGTTCGGCGGGCGTCGCGTGCGCGCTGGGGGGAACTGCTTGAAGCGGGCGTGGAGATTTTCGAGTACCAGCCAACGATGTATCACTGCAAGGTCATGATTGTGGATGAACTCTGGGTGTCCGTCGGGTCCACCAATTTTGATAATCGCTCTTTTTCCCTCAATGACGAGGCTAATCTCAATATCTTCGACGCCGCCTTCGCCAAGCGTCAGATAGAGAATTTTCAGCACGATGTCGTTCGCTCGAAAGCGATGACTTTTTCTCAATGGCAACGGCGGCCCTGGGTCGAAAAGATCGTTGAAAACGCGGCATCCTTGCTGCGATTGCAGTTGTGAGAGAGTGTGTGAAATGGTGCTTCTCGTCGTTCTCGAAACGCGCCCCTGACTCGCTCGCTACAGTGGCATCTGCGGGATTTCATTCTCCGGCGAATCGACCTGCGCCCCTGCAGTTATGCGCGCCAGCATACAGAACCCATCAGACTCGACGCTTATTCTTACCAAGTGTCGTGTTGTCCCGTAAGCCCAATACCCCTTGTCACATCCGAGCATGGCGTTTAGCGGTTCATCCCCACGGGCGCGGGGAACACCTATCCCTGTGCCGAACAAACGCATTGACGGCCGGTTCATCCCCACGGGCGTGGGGAACACAAGGGGGC
>JANNNT010000270.1:0-8455 GCA_031398685.1 Rhodocyclaceae bacterium
ACCTCAACGGAGGGGAAAATCTCGCGGCGATACTGGACCGTGTCGAGGCGGCTGGCGGCATGATCGTCATGCCAAAAACCTTCCTGCGCGAAGACATCGGCCATATCGGGATGTTCAGCGATAGCGAGGGCAACGTCATCGGCTTGCATTCCCTGCACTGAAGCCTGGCGACGAGGCGCTCCGGAGTCGGAGTCGCCTCGCTCCCATCGGCCGTGCAGACTTCGGGGCAGCGCATTTTGGCGACTGATGGCAGAATGACCACAGACCAATGTCACGGATTGAACCCACACCATGCGCCGCGCCGATCGCCTTTTCCGACTGGTAGAAATCCTGCGCAGCAAACGGCTTGCAACCGGAAGCTGGCTTGCTGAACAACTGGACGTTTCGCTGCGTACGCTTTACCGCGATATCCGTGACTTGAGCCTCTCCGGCGTTCCGATCGAAGGCGAGGCGGGGGTCGGCTACCGCCTGCGCTACCGGCTGGATGTCCCGCCCCTGCTCTTCGACCGGGCCGAGCTCGAAGCGCTGCTGGTCGGCTCGCGCATGGTGCAGGCCTGGGGCGATAGCGACCTCGCCCAGGCCGCCACGGCGGCGCTGGCCAAGATCCACAACGTCCTGCCCGAACTGTTGCGCCGCGAGGCACAGCAAGCCCAACTATTCATCCCGTCCCAGCCCCCACGATCGCCCTCATCACCTCACGGAACTGCGTCGCGCCGTGCGCAAGCGGAGGATTGTCCGAATGGCTTACACGCGCGAGGACGGTGAGGCGTCTGAGCGGACACTCTGGCCGCTCGGTTTGTTTTTCTGGGGCAAGAACTGGACGCTGGTCGGCTGGTGTCTGCTGCGCGACGGCTTTCGTCATTTTCGCGTTGATCGCATTCAGCAACTGATGGTCAGCGAAGAAACCTATCCCGAGCAGCAAGGTCGGCGTCTTGCTGATTTTTTTGACGCGCTTGAATGTGAAGAGGGCATCAAGGTCCCCAGGCGTTAATTCCATTTCCGGCTTCACGATGAGAATCGGGTCAGCGGGGGGTGTTTTGCAACCTACACGCGATCCCTACGACTTCGAGACGGCAGTTGCTATGATGCCTTGCTGAAAAACAACAAGGACACTGCATATGCTCGACAATCTGGCACCATTCCTGCTCCACTGGGCGATCACCGCCGTTTCGCTGTGGGTAACGAGTCACCTGTTCAAGGGCATCCGCTTTGCGGACACGCCATCGCTGATCATCTCCGCGCTGCTGCTCGGTTTTGCCAATGCCATCGTCAAACCGTTGCTGATTATCCTGACCCTGCCGCTAACGCTTGTTACGTTGGGATTCTTCCTGCTGGTGATCAACGCCCTGATGTTGCAACTGGTTTCGTTACTGGTTCGCGGGTTCACGATCTCGGGTTTCTGGACTGCCTTCTTCGCCAGCATCGTCATCGCCGCACTGAGCTTCCTGTTGGGCGTATTTCTGCCCGGCGACGAGGTACCCTTGCGGCCAACTCGGAATGGAATTTGGGTCGAGGCCTCGTCACACTTGGCAGTGTTTTCGGTGAAATAGGCCTCTGCGCAGCCATTCCCGTCAGATTATCTTGACCGCCTTGCCTATATACAGCACCGGTCCGCTGGGTCTACCGGTCAAGGAGCCAGTAGCGGGTTCTAGGGTGATTTCAAACAACTGATTGGGCTGCAGCGGTGGTAATTTGTCGAGCGCTAGTTTCAGCGACTGGCCTGGCTTTACTAGGCCAAGCGATATCGGGCCACTCCAGCCCTCGGCCTTGGTCCAGAACTGCAACGCTTTTTGGCTCGGCACGTCGACCGCGCTGAGCGGCGTCAACGTGAGGTTCCGATCAAGACTCGCTTGCACCACCCAGCCCGGAGTTCTCGCCTGTGGGTCGACCAATACGACCATGAAGGCGGGTCCAACTGCGGGCGGACGAATCGCGAGCAGTGCAGCGAGCACAGCGGCAGCGGAAAAACCACTCGCCGCGAGGGTGCGCCAGAATCTCAGGTCATTCAACCAAGCACGCCAGCCTCCGGGCATCAACGCCGGGCGGGCCCGCAGATCGTGGGCAATACGTGGCCATAATTGGGCCGACGGATCCTGCTCTTCGACCAGTGAGGCGAGCGGCAGCAAACGCTCCTCCCAGTCCTCGACAGCGCTGCGCAGCACAGGCTCAAGGGATATTCGCCGGGCCACCGCCTGGCGCTCGGTCAAAGTCAAAGTACCGATCACATAAGCGCCAGCAAGTTGGTGCACATCGTCAAACGATTCGTTCATCCCATGCACTCCTGCAAGGCCGCCAGACCGCGTTTGACCCACGCTTTGACCGAACCGAGTGGCGCATTCAGGCGCTGGGCGATCTCGCTATGGGTGCAGCCATCGACATAGGCGAACAAAATGCTGTTGCGCTTAGCGTTGTCGAGATGGGCTAAGCAATCGCGCAGTCGTCCCAGACTGGCATTTAACTCAAATGGATCGCCAACCACCTCGCCATTTTGCTGCTGGATTGTTTCGACCTCATCGGCATCGACATAAACATCGTGTTCGCGCTGCCGCACCAAGTTCAGCGCTTGATGGCGCACTACGCTGTAGATCCAGCCGCGACCCGCACCCCGACTGGCGTCGAAGCTGGCGGCCTTGTTCCAGATATTGACGAATGCATCGTGCACCACATCTTCGGCCAGTTGGTGCTGGCGGACGATGCGCAATGCAATCCCCAGCAAACGCCGGCTGTCTTGTACATAAATGCTTTTCAGCGCCTGCCGGTCGCCAAGCGCACAGGAACGCAGCGCCGCGTCATAATCGAAGGCGTTCGGGTCGGTTGGCAAGGTCATCGGCAATCTTAAAAAATAGGAGCCGGTTGATAAGCGATAGGGATAAGCCAGTGGCACATTAGAACCTATTGATTATATCTGAGCAGTCCGCCTGCCGACTCGGTCGGCAGGCTTTTTACGAGTTAGGCCGATTTCCAGAAAATATAGTCGGCCTGGTACTTAACGTTTTCCTTGCTGCCAACATTTCCCGCTCCGCACATTGAGGCCGGCGCGATACCGCCATTAGTGGCCACCCGCTGGATGTAGGTCACGCCGTTCATCGCGCCGCTACCGACGGCCGGGTTAGCCTTTACCAGCTGGAATGGAATATTTCCAGAGCCCGCCGGTGCCACGGCAACTTGGGTCGCGGTTACTTTGGAGCCATCATTGTTTTCCCAAGTCGCCGGAGGGCCGTAATATTTGCCCAATGACTTACCGCTTCGATCGGCAAGCACGGCTTTCGGGCCGACGAACACCCATTCGAACTGGCCGGCGGCATCCTTCTTGGCTCGACATTCATAGGTGATTTCACCCGAGCCGACCGTTTGCATCACAACGCGGTGACCCGCGGGTACTTGAACTTCACTGGGTAAGCTCTGCTGCGAATACATGGGAGTGGTGGAACATGCGGACAAAATCAATCCGGTAAAAACCATGACGGATGAGAAATTGGTCGTTTTCATGACGGCTCCTTAGGCTAGTTAAAAGGATCAGCGTGTAGAAACCCGAACGCAGGCAACGACAGCGCTGATGTGTGTACTACGCGGAGGATGACGATTTGGTTGCAGCCTGAATAAAATAATTTTCGATGCCGGTGCCGGCGCGGTGGCGGGATCAGCGCCGTTAGACGGTCGAGCAGCTCCATCGGAGTCAGCATCAAGCTGACGCTGCCGCCGGGGCCGGGCTTGACGCTCTCGTAGACCAGAGGCTCGGCGTCGATTTCGCGCAGCCGTTCCAGTGCAAAGGCCGGCCGTGCACAGTACCGAAGCAGACATTCCAGACCGGCGCGGTCGTTAGCCTCGATGCGCACCTCGGCGTCGACCGAGAAGCCACTACTGTTCGCCGAGCCGGCCGTAGTCTGCACATCGCCCTCGGTCAGCAGCCCTCGGCGTTGCGCTGCCCGCAGCAAGCGTCGGCGTACCGTCGTCTGAACTGCCGTGATTGCCGATGCATCGAGGCCGCTGGCCTCGTGGAACACCACCTCACCGCTGGCGTCGGCATCAAACACGCCATCGACGACGACACAGTGAAAGGAAGATGAGGGTTGAGCAGCGCGCCGAAACGGTGGATGAAGACGACGGCCCCCAGGCGGGATTGCGCGCTTGCGTCCGGACTGCGATGCCGCCGCGTCCGCTTGATGGCGCAGAGGAAGAGGCGCAGCGCTGTATTCAGGATCGCCGGATCGTGCTCCAGGTCCGGCAGTCGCGGAATGACGTGCTCGGCGAGATGCGCGGCGGTCTCGACCACGCGCCGGGTGGTGCAGGATGGACAGACGCCACGACCTTTGCATGAATAAGCGATCAGGAAATCGTGACCGCAATCAGCACAACGGGCGCGGGCAAAGCCGTGGGCGAGGATGCCGCACTCAAGATAGCGGCGGAATTCGCGCTCGGCAAACGCCGGGGTGCTGCGACCTTGGTCGTCATCGTGCAGAGCCAGACAGGTGGCGAGATGCGCTTGCACGAGGCGGTAGAGCACCGTGCGTTCGGGGTGCCGGCGGTGGTAGGTGGCAGTCGCGCAAGGCGCGACCGGGGCGGTGGCGTGCATGTGTATCCGGATCGGGGACCGGGACGAACAACTGTATGCCCATACAGCAACTCAGACAAGGCAAGTAAAATGCAAACGGCGCCCCGCATGGCGCCGTTTGCTTGAAAAGCCGCGAGCGGCTTACACCGTCACCGTCTCCGCTGCTTCCCTGAACTCGGCGATCTGGTCGAAGTTCATGTAGCGATAGACGTCCGCAGCCTTGGCGTTCACCACCTTGATCTTCTCCATGTATTCGGCGACGGTCGGGATACTACCCATCAGCGCGCACATCGCGGCCAGTTCAGCCGAACCGAGATAGACCTGGGTATCGATGCCGAGCCGGTTGGGGAAGTTGCGGGTCGAGGTCGACATCGCGGTGCTGCCCTTCCTGGCTTGCGCCTGATTGCCCATGCACAGCGAGCAGCCGGGCATTTCCATGCGCGCGCCGCTCTTGCCGAGGACGGCGTAGTAGCCTTCTTCGTTGAGGATCATGGCGTCCATCTTGGTCGGCGGGGCGATCCACAGGCGGGTCGGGATATCCGATCGGCCTTCGAGCACTTTGCCGGCGGCGCGGAAGTGGCCGATATTGGTCATGCACGAGCCGATGAAGACTTCGTCGATCTTGGTGCCGGAGACTTCCGAGAGCAGCTTCACGTCATCCGGGTCGTTCGGGCAGGCGACAATCGGTTCCTTGATGTCGGCCAGATCGATTTCAATCACGGCGGCGTACTCTGCATCGGCGTCGGCCTTGAGCAATTGCGGGTTGGCGATCCAGGCTTCCATGGCCTTGACGCGGCGGCCGAGGGTGCGCGCATCCGTGTAGCCGTTGGCGATCATCCACTTCATCAGGGTGATGTTCGAACGCATGTATTCGATGATCGGCGCCTTGTCCAGATGCACGGTACAGGCGGCGGCGGAACGTTCGGCCGAGGCATCGGAGAGTTCAAACGCCTGCTCGACTTTCAGATCGGGCAAGCCTTCGATTTCGAGGATGCGGCCGGAGAACATGTTGATCTTGCCCTGCTTGGCAACGGTCATCAGGCCCTGCTTGATGGCGTAGAGCGGAATGGCATTGACCAGATCGCGCAGGGTGATGCCGTCCTGCATCTTGCCCTTGAAGCGCACCAGAACGGATTCCGGCATGTCCAGCGGCATGACGCCGGTGGCGGCGGCAAAGGCGACCAGACCGGAACCGGCCGGGAAGGAAATGCCGATCGGGAAGCGGGTATGCGAATCGCCGCCCGTGCCGACGGTGTCCGGCAGGGCCAGACGGTTAAGCCAGCTGTGGATCACGCCGTCGCCGGGACGCAGCGAAACGCCCCCGCGCGTGGTGATGAAGCTGGGCAGGGTGCGATGGGTCTTGATGTCGACCAGCTTCGGATACGCGGCGGTGTGGCAGAACGATTGCATCACCATGTCGGCCGAGAAGCCGAGGCAGGCCAGATCTTTCAACTCGTCGCGCGTCATCGGGCCAGTGGTGTCCTGCGAACCCACGGTCGCCATCTTTGGCTCGCAATAGGTTTCGGGGCGGACGCCCTTGCCTTCCGGCAGACCACAGGCACGGCCAACGATCTTCTGCGCCAGGGTGAAACCCTTGCCGGTATCGGCCGGTTCTTGCGGCAGGCGGAACAGGGTTGAAACGGGCAGGCCCATGGCTTCACGCGCACGGGCTGTCAAACCGCGGCCAACGATCAGCGGGATACGGCCACCGGCGCGCACTTCATCCAGAACGACCGGCGTCTTGAGTTGCGATTCGGCGATGACTTTGCCATTTTTGAGCGCGGTCACTTTGGTCGTCGCAAAATCGATGTTGAGCTCGATCTCGTCGCCCATTTCCATCTGGGTCACGTCGATTTCAATGGGCAGCGCACCGGCATCTTCCAGCGTGTTGTAGAAGATCGGAGCGATCTTGGAACCGAGGCAGACGCCGCCGAAACGCTTGTTCGGAATGAAAGGAATGTCCTGGCCGGTGAACCACAGCACCGAGTTGGCGGCTGATTTACGCGAGGAACCGGTACCAACCACATCGCCAACATAAGCGATCTGGTGGCCCTTGGCCGTCAGCGCGGCGATCTGTTTGATCGGGCCACGTTCGCCCGGCTTGTCGGCGTCGATACCCGGACGCGGGTTCTTGAGCATGGCCAGCGCGTGCAACGGAATGTCCGGGCGCGTCGTGGCATCAGGCGCGGGCGACAGGTCATCGGTGTTGGTTTCGCCGGTGACTTTGAGGACGGTGACTTTCTGGGTCGCGGGCACTTCGGGGCGGCAGGTAAACCATTCGGCATCGGCCCACGATTGCATCACGGATTTGGCGTTGGCATTGCCTTTGTCGGCGAGTTCTTTCACGTCGTGGAAGAAGTCGAACACGAGTAGCGTCTTTTTCAGCGCTTCAGCGGCAACGGGACCGACTACCGCATCGCCCAGCACGTCGATCAATGGCTTGACGTTGAAACCACCGAGCATGGTCCCGAGCAGTTCGGCGGCCTTGGATTTGGAAAGCAGCACGCAGGATTCGCTGCCATCGGCCACTTTGGCGAGAAACTCGGCCTTGACCTTGGCGGCGTCATCCACGCCGGCGGGAACACGATACGTGATCAGCTCGACCAGCGCCTGCTCTTCACCCTTCGGCGGATTCTTCAGCAGAGCAATCAACTCCTCGGTCTGCTTTACAGTAAGTGGCAGCGGCGGGATACCAAGCGCGGCGCGCTCGGCGACATGGGCACGGTAGGATTCCAACATGGGAACGTCCTTTCTCAAAGGTTTCACGGGGTGGTGGAGTAAATCAAAATCTGACAACTCATTCTACTTCAAGGCCATGGCCGTTACAGCGCGCTGGATTACTGACATTTCAGACTGATCATATGCAGTCAGCGCATAAAAACAACTCTTATATATGATACAAGACAAGCGAGGCGCGATAAAGTTTTGTGTTTAGAAAACTACAGAAAACCCCCCGCTTCAGGAAGCGACTTCAGCCACCAGTTCCACGCTCTCGTCGCCGTAGCGAACCTGCTGACCGGGGCGCAGTTTGGCGCGTTTGCGGCTCTCGACGACGCCGTCGACCATCACCTTGCCGGCCTCGATCTCGGCATGGGCATAGCCGCCCGAGTGACACAAACCCGTGGTCTTGAGCAGCTGATCCAGTTGGATGTAGTCACCCCGAACTTCGACAACAATCGACATAAAACCCTTTCAAAGCGCTAGCGTTGGTAAACCCAAAGGCGGCAATCCATGGCGCCGTCTGGCGCGGTCACAGGCGTCGTCGCCGATACCCAGCGGCGCATACGGTGCAAAATCGCGGCACGGGCCGGGGCGTTGTTCGTAGATCGTGCACCGTACCTCGCGCCCGACCTCGCCATCCAGCGCCACGCAGCGGGGCGGCGCTTCATCCGTGCCGCGCATGCGCACCAGCGTCGCGGTCAGCGGAACAGTCAGGGCCACCGGCACGCCCGGGTTGTCTGCCGTCGCCAGATCGGCACGATGGAAATCCACGCGGAAAGCGGCACAACAGGCACCGCAGCTGAGACAGGCAAAATCAGGCATAGTCGAAACGAAGTGAGGCGGAAGGAAAGAGGCTGGATTTCAGATGGTCAGATTGTCACCCAGCTTGCGCTCTGCGGCAAACAAATTGGCCGCTCAGAGCGTTAGCAATGTGCGGTAGAGGGTGTGACCGGAACCCAGGTATTTTCGTTCAAACGGGGTGATTGCGGGCGTCAGCGCAATTTCCGGCGCATAGGTTTCGCAGACCGTTTGATGTTGCGTCAGGCGATGCAGGGCAAAGCAGAACTCGTCGATATAGATCCGCCAGTTGCTGCGGCACTCAAATACGCCGCCCAGTGCAAGCATGGCCGGGAAGACCGCATGCCCGTGCCAGCGCCGCGACAGGTGGCCGATTTTCGGCCA
>JANNNT010000668.1:0-1787 GCA_031398685.1 Rhodocyclaceae bacterium
AAAAAACCCCGCCGCAGCGGGGTTTGGTCGCGCGCCGAGAGAAGCTTACGTGCCTTTGCCGACGCCGAGTTTCGAGTTGAAAGTGTAGTTGTCGTAGGTGTTTTCCGCCACGCGGAACCAGAGGAACTGCTCGTCGCGGAACTTCTTCCACTCCGGGTAGATCCGCTTGAAGTGCGCGCTCTTCGCAGCCATTTCGTCGTACACCTCGTAGGACGCCTTTTCAGCCGCTTCCATCACCGCTTTCGGGAACGGCTTCAGGACGGTCCCGCTCGCGATGAGCTTGCGCAGCGCCGGCGGATTCAGCGCATCGTACTTCGCCGGCATCCACTGATTGACCTCGCCGCACGCCGCAGTCAGGGCGGCCTGGTAGGGCTTGGGCAGTTCGTTCCATTTCTTTTCGTTGATGAGCGTCATCACCATCGGGCCGCCTTCCCAAAAACCGGGGTAGTTGTAGAACTTGGCGACCTTGTTGAAGCCGAGTTTCTCATCATCGTACGGGCCGACCCACTCCGCCGCGTCGATCGTGCCTTTTTCCAGCGCCGGGTAGATGTCCGGCGCGCCGAGTTGCTGCGGCACCACGCCCAGTTTGGCCAGGATCAGCCCCGCCATGCCGCCGATGCGCATCTTGATGCCCTTCATGTCGGCCAGCGTCTTGATTTCCTTGCGCCACCAGCCGCCCATCTGGCAGCCGGTATTGCCAGCCTGGAGCGCGATACAACCGTAGTCCTTGAACAGCGGCGCCATCGCTTCCGCACCGCCCCCAAACTGCCACCAGGCATTCTGCTGCCGGGTGTTCCCGCCAAAGCACACCGCCGTGCCGAACGCAAACGCGGGATCCTTGCCGAAGTAGTAGTACGGCGCGGTGTGGCCGATTTCCACCGTGCCGGCCTGGACGGCGTCCAGCACCTGCAGCGCGGGCACAATTTCACCGGCCGCGAACACACGGATCTGGAACTTGCCATCGGTAATTTCCGCCACCCTCTTGCCGATGAGTTCAGCGCCTCCGAAAAGCGTATCCAGGCTCTTGGGCCAACTCGCAGCCATGCGCCAGGTAATGGCCGGCGCTTGCGCGCTGACAATGGCCGGCGCAGCAACCGCTGTGCCCGCCGCCAGACCCACCCCGGCTTTCTTCAGAAATGAACGACGTTTCACAAACACCTCCTCACTTTGGTTGGCATCTTGTTCCAGCTTGAATCTGAACTTGCGCGCCGCCCAGCGGCTCGACTTGCCGGAATCCGTCTTTATTCTGCACGATAACCTGTGAAACAGCCATCCCTGCGGGGGCGGCCTTGGCGGTGCCAGTCGGCCAGCCTTGCGGGGTGCGCGCGGCGCAGCCATGAATGTTTAACTTCATATTTCAAAGAACCAATCCAGGAGCGGCTCTGGGGATGATATATATGCCATTTAAGGCAATTCAATCGAGGCGGCAAACGATCCCCTCGAGCGCCTTTGACGGCGCGGGATAGCGCGCCATCACAAGCGGGTCGTGGCCGGGGATGATATGCGCCGGTGAGGCCGCGAGCGCGCGCAGCTTCGCGTAGCCCTCGACCATATCGGCCACCGACCAGATGATCGGAAAAGGGCGGGTTTGTTCCATGTTGGCGTAAAAGTGCGATGCGTCGCTGGCCAGCACAACCCAGCCGCGCCGCGTCATCACTCGCACCGACTGGATGCCCATCGTGTGACCGCCTATCAGGTGCACGGATACGCCGGGAGCGATCTCGCCGTCGCCATCGTGAAAGCGCACGCGTCCGGCGTAGACGCGCCGCACGAGGCTCACGACATCC
>JANNNT010000675.1:0-8626 GCA_031398685.1 Rhodocyclaceae bacterium
CCCTGTAATACGAGCCGTTGTGACCGATCGCCAGCGCCAATTCAACAAACTGTTCATAGGTTTCGTAGGCGGCAGTGTGTCCGAAGATGCGGAGATTGAGTACGTCGCGCACGGTTCGGCCAGTCGCAAGCCCAAGGCCGATCACCAGTGTTTCGTAGAACAGGGGGTCTGTACGATCAATTTCGTCAAGTTCTGCCAAGCTCTCCTGCAACGAGAGTAATTCGGACGGCCTTGGAAAATTCCAATGAGACTCACTCAGGGAGCGGTGTTCAGTTAGTACCACTGCAGGTTTACAGGGAAGACAAGACGGAATTTTTGGGAAACGAAGTTCGATCGTTGCAAGATGCCTGTCGAGTGATCCAAATGCTTTGAAATTTCCCAGTACCCCATACTTGTCAGAGACATGGTCCGACCATCCAGCTACCGCATCTAGCCAAGGCAGGACACCGGTTCTTTCAAGGCCGTCCGTGATTTCAGAGGGAGCTTCGAGGCCTTTGCCTTCGCTCAGTTCCGAAAAAAGGTATCCATTCAATTCATTCGGTAGTTGAAAATATAGTGACTCGGCTGTTTTGAGTGATTGGCAAAGCCACGCTACCGCTAAAAAATCCTTGGCAATTTCATCTGGCGGATTTTGATCAAATCCTATTGTGGGGTCTGCAAAAAGGCCATCAAGGTTGCTTCGACGCCGCAGGCAAATCATGGATTCCTTGAGGTCTAGGCGCGGTAGGCTGGATGACAGCTGGGAAGCAAGCAAAAAACGATTGATGAATAACTGGAGATTCGGATACGCTCTCCGCAACAGAATAAATCGGGTATATAGGGTTGTTGCCAGATCGAGTGTGAGCTTTAGGCCGGGAACGACATCGCGGTATCCAAGCGTTCGTAGAGTCAGTTCTACATCGTCCGCTGTAGAGGCTGAGACAGTAGAAAGCTTGGCTGCGGCTTCCGAGGTTCCTAGAAGCGAAGGTTTATTTTCAAGACTGAGCATCCTCACATTGTGCCCAATTTGAGGCAGGGATCAAATGGGTTTAGGTCGTTTTCTTGTGCTTAAGTGTGACCTTATGTCGATCGTTGTGATCGTTTGTCGATAATAGAACTCAGAATGCACAGTACAAACTGTTTAAATACAACTATTTAAATCTATTAAAATTGCATTGCGTCGGACGCTGTCTAGTATAGTTTAGGCCCTCCGAAGGCAGGGGTCGCACGTTCGATTCGTGTCAGGCGCGCCATAAAATCAATGGGTTAGGTTTCGATCACCTAAGCCATTTGTCTTTTGTGACCAACGTGTGACTATCTTGTGACCGCGGCGTGACCGGCACAATGATGAAATTTCTCGTCTGGTAAAAAAATGACTACCACCATCTGTGACCAACCAAGTCGGCGCACGTTGCGTTGCATTCACACAACCGCGATTTAACCCGACACTTTCGTGCCGCGGTCACAGGTCACTCCCAATAGGACAACGACCGCGCCGCGCTGTTTGATGTGGGCGACAGTCGAAGCGTTCAGCGACGATAGGTCGTTGAACTGGACTTCCGGGACCGGCGCGATTCCTTGCGCGCGTTCGCGCACAATGGTTTCAACCTGCGCTTCAGTGTTGCGCGTCAGCGCTTCAAAACGTTCTTTAAGACCGGGCATCCGGGCGCGCAACTCGCGCTTGGCCGCAATGATCTGGTCACGGTATGGAAGGTTCGGGTCATCTTGGTTCAAGATGGTATTCCAGTACGGTTGTGTGAAAAAAGAACTGGCTTGATGAAAAGCGCTCGGCCTGCCGATACCCTTTGTTTGCCCAGCTTTGTGCCGATCATCGAAACGCGCTGTGCGTTGAGCCCGTAGGCATCGGTGCATCTCGTGATGACTAGCGCTAGTTTAGAAACCAACATCAAAATCATCCACCTGACAGCGCTGTTATTCACTGGATATCGCTGCCAAGCAAAGCGAGTTCCGGAAAAAGTGCCCGGCAACAAGGGCGACCCTGATGTGCCCGGCCGTCCGCCCACCACGTCTCATCCGTGTGGTAACGGCGGTTGCCGAATACGGATTCAGGGTCCCCGTTCTGGGCTTCCCTGGGAAGGGAAGGACCACGCTCCAGAACGAGAACGCGAGCGAGCCTTGCTTCCGGCGAGTTGCAAGGCAACCGACCCGCCGCCGACGCCGGAACCGATAATCACCACGTCGTATGATTTCGTTTCCATTAAAGTCAGCCTATCAGTTGCTCGGTTTGTGCATCGAAACAGACGAGCTTTGAAACATCGATGCAGAACTTGGCCTCCTGCCCTGCTTCGAGCGCTACTTCGGGCTCTAGCGTCGCCGTGAATTCATAGCCGCCCATGTTCAGAATGGTCAGCGTATTGGCGCCGGTAGGCTCCATGACGACCACCCTGGCGCTCACGATGCGATGCGACGGCGAGTGGGCGGTGTCCATTGTCGCCCGGTCGATCGCCTCGGCACGTATGCCGACAATGACGTCTTGCCCGAGATAGGGACGCAGACCGGGTAGACGCTCCCTGAGATCGATCACAACGGCTGGCCGATCGCCCTGCCTGAATTCGAGTCCCAGCGAACCGGCGCCATCGATGACTTTCGCTTTTGCAAGGTTCATCCGGGGGGAGCCCATGAATCCGGCAACAAACGTATTGGCCGGACGGTTGTAGACCTCATACGGCGTCCCCGACTGCTGCACCACCCCGTCTTTCATCACCGCAATGCAGGTCGCCAGCGTCATCGCCTCGATCTGGTCGTGCGTGACATACACGATCGTGGCCTTCAAGCGCTGGTGCAGCTTCTTGATCTCGGTGCGCATGTCCAGACGCAACTGGGCATCCAGATTGGACAGCGGTTCATCAAACAGGTACAGCTTGGGATCGCGCGCCAGCGCACGACCAATGGCCACGCGCTGGCGCTGCCCACCGGACAGCTGGCGCGGTTTGCGTTCGAGCAAGTGTTCAATCTGCAACAGCCTGGCGACGCTCATAACGCGTTCGGCGCGAACCGACTTCTCCACCTTGCGCATCTGCAGTGGAAACTCGATGTTCTTGGCGACCGACATGTTGGGATACAGCGCGTACGACTGAAACACCATTGAAATATCCCGTTCAGCTGGAGCGACCTGGGTGATGTCTCTGCCGTCAAGACGCACCAGTCCGCCCGTCGGTTCCTCCAGGCCCGCGATGATGTTCATCAGGGTGCTCTTGCCGCAGCCACTGGGGCCGACAAGAACCAGGAAGTCCCCATCCTGCAAGCCGATGGACACATCGTGAAGAACCTTGGTCGGGCCAAAACTCTTATTGACGCTGACTAAATCGAGAGAAGCCATTGCATTACCCCTTGACTGATCCGGCCATCAGGCCGCGGACGAAATACTTACCGGACACCATGTAAACCACGAGCGTGGGCAATGCTGCAATGAAGGCCCCAGCAAAATGCACGTTGTACTCCTTGACCCCGGTGGAACTGCTCACCAGATTATTGAGTGCGACGGTCAGTGGAAACGACGTGTAGTCGCTAAACGACGCTCCGAACAAAAACTCATTCCAGATGTTGGTGAACTGCCAGATCACGGTGACGACAATGATCGGGGCGCTATTGGGTAGCAGAATCCGGAACAGCACGCCGAAGAAGCCCGCGCCGTCCATGCGGGCCGAGCGCACCAGCTCGTTGGGAAAGGCGGCGTAGTAGTTCCTGAAGAAGAGCGTGGTAAATCCGATGCCATACACCACATTTACAAAAATCAAGCCCTTCACCGTACCGGCCAATCCCAGCACGCCCAGTGTCTTAGCCATAGGGATCAGAACGATCTGAAACGGGATGAACACCGAAAACAACATGGCGGCAAACAGGACGTTCGATCCGCGAAACCTGAACTGCGTCAGGATGTACCCATTGAGGGCGCCGATCAGCGTTGAAATCACTACGGCGGGAATCACGAGCAGAAACGAGTTGATGAAATACGGCCTCAGCCCGGTCGGCTGAACACCGATTTGCGCGGTACTCCAGGCCGTGAGCCACGGCTCGATGGTCCAGGCAACCGGCAACGCCATCAAATTGCCGCTACGGATTTCATCGAGCGGTTTCAGAGAATTGACGACCATCACGTACACCGGAAGGATGAACAAAAATGCCATCGCCACCAGAATGGCGTAGAGCAAAACGCGGGTGAAGGTCTCGCCCAGAGGGGGCGCGTTACGCCGCAGCGCCGTGATTGAAGGCGTGGAGTTAGCCATTTTTAACCTTCCGCATTTCGCTGTAGAGATAGGGGAGAACCACGACACCGATGGCGATCAGCATGAGCACCGAGCTGGCCGCGCCGACCGCCATTTCATTGCGGGTAAAGGTGTACTGGTACATGAATACGGAAGGCAGCCACGTCGAACGGCCGGGGCCACCGTTGGTCAGGGCAATCACCAGGTCGTAGGACTTGATGGCCATGTGCGCCAGGATTACGAACGCCGAGACGAATACCGGCCCGAGCTGCGGAATAATGATGTGCAGGTAGATCTGCCATGTCTTGGCGCCATCCAGGCGCGCGGCGTTGACCTGTTCTGAATCGACTCCGCGCAGACCGGCCAGAAACATGGCCATGACAAAGCCGGCGGTCTGCCATACGGCGGCGATCACGACGCAGTAAATGGCCATCTCGGCATCCTTGATCCAGCCGAAAGCGAAGCTTTCCCAGCCCAGGTTCCGCATCGTGTGTTCAAGGCCAACGCCCGGGTCGAGCAACCATTTCCAGGCCGTGCCCGTGACAATGAAGGACAGCGCCATGGGGTACAGAAAAACGGAACGGAGCGCATTCTCGGAGCGGACTTTCTGGTCGATCAGGATGGCCAGCGTCAGGCCCAGCGCCATGGCGATGAGAATGTACAGGCCGGAGAACACCCAAAGATTGGACAGCGCGACGCTCCAGTTTTCCAGACCCAGGAGCCTGGTATACGCTGCGCGGCCGGCCCACGTCAGATTGGGAAGCATGGTCGATGCGGTGAATGACAAATAGACCGTGAACATGATGTAGCCATACACGCACACGAGCACCAGAAAAGCGCTCGGCGACAGCAACAGCTTGGGTAGCCAGCCAGCTTTCATTACAGTCTCCGTGAAAAGGCAGAGGAAATGGACGGGAACGCGAGGTTCCCGTCCGGATCACCCAGTGACTCAGTGACTCCTGCCGCCGGACTAATTCTTGGCCGCGGTAGCCATTTGAGCCGCGGCTTTCTTGGAATCGATCTGGCCGTTGAACTGGCGGGTGATCACGTCGTAAAAAGCGTTCTTGATCGATGCCGGAACGGAGTGACCATGCGCCATTGAGCCGACCAGCGTAGTCTTGCTGTTGGCTTCGGCCAGATCCTTGATGGATTTCTTGCCGCAGTCGTCGAAGGCCGTGTCAGGCACGTCGGTGCGCGCTGGAGCCGAGCCCTTCACGACGTTGAAAGCGGACTGGAATCCCGGGTTCAGAATGGCCGAGGCCAGCTTCATCTGGGCCGGAATCTTGTCCGTGCCAACCTTGAACATGGCGAACTGGTCCGCATTGAACGCCACGTTGCCTTGCGTTCCCGGCGTGCGGAAGCAGGTAAAATCTTTCATCGCCACCTTCTTGGCACTCACGAATTCGCCCTTGGCCCAGTCGCCCATCATCTGGAAACCTGCCTTGCCGCTGATGACCATGCCGGCCGCCACGTTCCAGTCGCGTCCGGAGAAGTCCTTGTCGACGTACTTGCGAAGCTGACTCATGCGGTCGAAGGATTTGACCATGGTGTCCGAGTTAAGCGCTTTCTGGTCGAGATCGATGAACACCTTCTTGTAGAAGTCCAGCCCGCCCGTCGACATCACCACGCCGTCAAATATAGTGGCGTCCTGCCAGGGCTGGCCGCCGTGCGCCAGGGCGATAAATCCCGCCTTCTGAACCTTGTCCAGGTCAGCGATGAACTCATCCCACGTCTTTGGATCAGAAGTGATCCCGGCTTTGGCGAGAACGTCCTTGTTGGCCCAGACCCAATTGGTCGAGTGAACGTTCACAGGCGCAGCAACCCACTTGCCGTTGTACTTGGAGAAGCGTTGCAGGGCGGCGGGAACGGTCTTGTCCCAGCCCTCTTTGGCGGCCAGATCATTCAGATCCGCGAGAGCTCCCTGCTGAGCCCAGTCCTGGATGTCAAAGCCCAGCATCTGTACGGCGGTTGGTGGGTTGCCCGACGTTACCCGGGCGCGCACTGCGGTCATCGCCGCCTCGCCGCCACCACCGGCCACCGGCATGTCATTCCACTTGATGCCTTCCTTCTCCAGGTTGCCCTTCAGTACGCCCAGTGCCGCCGCCTCTCCGCCCGATGTCCACCAGTGCAAGACCTCAACTTGCTGTTGCGCCATGACGGGTGCCGCGAACGCCGCTGCAACTACCAGACCCAATACTTGCTTTTTCATGAGATGTCTCCTATCAAACAAACATGTGGGCAACCAAATGGCAGCGCCCGGAAAATTGCCACGATGCGTGGCGCTCAACATTCAAACTGAGACCAGTTCAAACGCTTTCTCTTGCACTCGTCACAGGAGGTATCGGTCTCCACCTTCCCCTGATTCATGTGCAGTGTTCTGGTGGTGCTGTAATCCTCCGTTACCAAGCATCCACTCACCGGGCCAGCACTGCTTTCGCGCTACCCGCTGAACGGCAAATCAACCGCCAACGACGACGTGATAGCCCGCCTCTTCTGCCCGCCGGAGATACGGCTTTATGTCGTCCTTTTCGGGCGGACTCACGTCGGTCATGGCGCAGTCCACTCCGACCAGACCGTACTTGCTCGCTCCGTACTGGTGGAACGGGAGCAGGTGCAACGCTTTGAGTCCATATGGCGCCAAAAATGCCAGCGCCCGATCGAAATTGTTTAGATTCAAGGTGTATCCGGGGATCCAGCTTGCTGACCGACTTGAGTACCGCGGTGGGGCCCAGCTCGTCGCGCCCACAATGCCCTGGACTCCGGACAGGTTGTAGCGCGCGCCGCCCTCCGTAACATCACGCCCTGTTTCCAGGCAGTCGGTCATCAGCGATGACAGGAGTGGCACCGGCGCCCAGTCGCGGTGCCCGATGTCACACACATTGGCACCTTCAACCATCAACCGCACATAACGGCGAATGTTCTCATCGATGCGCGCACAAATTCTGTCGTAGCTCGCCGCGGGGTCGCCGCGGAAGGTTTTGAGCGCAATTTCCATGACTTTGAGCAGGTTGAACATCGCAATATCGTGCAAACCGTAGGTTTTGCCCGGAATTGAAAGTTCCACACAGCCGACGACCGAATAGTCACGCGCGTCTGCCAGCGTTGCGCCCCTGTTCAACAGCGACGGAATGACCCCTTCATCATTGAAAACCTGTGGAATGCCGGTTCCAATCCGAATTGTTTCTGCCGCTTTCAGCAGGAAAGAGCGGCTCATGCGCTCATTCAGCTTCACCCCCAGGTTGGGCTGGGGCAACTGTATGGACTGGAACGCATCCAGGCACAGCGTGGAAAGCGGCGTTTCGGCGTTGTGCCCCAATGCATTTTTCCCGCCGAGAATGATGGTGTAGCCCGCAGGAAAACCGGCAAAGAATTTGGCACTGCTCGCCGAGCGCAACAACACCACATCGTTCACCTTGATCCCCAGATTTTCAAGCAACTCCTTCAGCACAGACGGGGTTTCGCCCTTCTGCAAAGAGGCCTGGTAGAACGTCCACATGTATTGATAGAAACGCCCTAGCGAGAGCGAACTGGCGTTGGACTCGTATTGAAGGATGACGTTCATGTACCAGAACAGCTGGCAGGCTTCGCGGAAGTCTTCGGGTGCGGCCAAGGCGAACCTCTCCGAAATTGCGGCGATACGTTCCAGTTCCTGGCGACGCTCTGGATCAGCGGATTGCTTGGCAAGCTCACGTGCCAAGTCGCGGTATCGCAAGATATGCTCTGAAGCCGCCGCCAGCAAAATCCCTAAAGCCTGGTAGAACACGTTTTAAGGCTGCGCCTGGGGTAGATCTCCTTATCCCGCTCCGAAATCAGAAACTTGTCTTGCGGACGGCGGTGGAAGGTGTCCAGTTCCTTCAAAATTCAGTAGGGATCCATCTCCGGGGACACCATCCCGGCACGTGGCTTGATCGTGCGATTGCCGATTGCCGGCGATCAGCTCACCCTCACGAATTGCGATGTCGACCTGGCGCAAGACGTGCGCCACGGCCTTGGCGCGGGGCCTGCGCAATCTCGACGGGCTTGAAGAGCGTCAGGGAATCGGCCGCTGAGTGCTTTAGCCGCCGCCAACCCTCTGTTGCCGACGTCCAGAGCGAGTTGACGCTCTGCTTGATGTCGTCGATTTTCATTTCCAACTCCGTTTGACGAATCTTCAGATCAACCGACGCTGATCTGGATGCGCTTGGGCTGGGCGTGTTCGGCCTTGGGAATGCGCAGCGTGAGCACCCCCTGCGTGAGTTCAGCACTGACCTTCTCGCTGTCGAGTTCCTTGCTCAGGGTGAAGGCCCGCCGGTAGCGCGACAGGCTGACCTCGGCGTGGCTGGCGCAGTTCCGTATGGAGCAAAGTCGGTTTTGCGTAAAATGCATTTTCGTATGGATTCGCCTCGCCCGGCTCATCGGCCACCACATTGATTTCATAGACG
>JANNNT010000716.1:0-3942 GCA_031398685.1 Rhodocyclaceae bacterium
GAGCATGGCTTCAAGTTCAACGATGCCGTTCTTCGCCACCTGACCGTCAAGATGAAGCGTGCCGTTACGACACCTTCGCCAATGATGAAGGAAGATAAGTCGAAGTCGATGATGGACGTCCAGGAAGAACCTGTGGCCGAAGTTGCCGAAGTGGCGGCTGACTGATTGTTGAGGCTCAGCTGAATCGCGTTGAACTCACGGGAGTCCTGATTGAGCGCAAAGCACTTCGTTTTACTCCGGCGGCAGTGCCGGTAACGGAATGCGTAATCGGGCATCAGTCGGAGCAGGTCGAAGCAGGTAGTCCAAGGCGTGTCGAGTGTGAAATCCAGGCCATCGGTCTGGGCGAGACAGCCAAGTGGCTACAGGCGGCGACACCGGGAGTGATGGTTCGTTTGACCGGCTTTCTTGCCGCCAAGAGTCAGAACAGTAAACAGCTGAGATTGCATGTAACTACGATTGAATTTGTAGAAGGAAATCAAAATGGGTAGGTTCTTCAAGAAGAAGGATGACAAGAACGTCAAAAAACATGGCAGTGGGCTGTTCAAGCGCCGCAAGTTCTGCCGCTTTAGTCTCGAGAAGATGGACGGCATCGATTACAAGGATGTCGACCTGTTCAAGGAATACATTGCTGAGAACGCCAAGATCATGCCGGCTCGTTTGACCGGTACCAAGGCAGGCTATCAGCGTCTGCTGTCGGTGGCCATCAAGCGTGCGCGCTTCCTGGCGCTGCTTCCTTACACCGACAACCACCAATAATCGAGGACAAGACGATGCAAATTATTCTGATGGAGAAGGTCGTCAATCTCGGTAACCTCGGCGACCTCGTCAAGGTCAAGGATGGCTATGCCCGTAATTTCCTGATCCCCCACGGCAAGGCCAAGCGCGCCACGCCGTCAGCGATGAAGGAATTCGAAGGCAAGCGTGCCGAGTTCGAGAAGGCGGCTGCCGAAAAGCTGGTGGCTGCCCAGGCGTTTGCCGAGAAGCTGGAAGGCGCGCTGGTTACCATTACCCGCAAGGCTGGTGTTGATGGCCGCTTGTTCGGTTCAGTGACCAACCATGACGTGGCTGATGGCCTCAAGGTACTTGGTTTCGATGTCGAGAAGTCCGACATACGCATGCCGATGGGTCCGCTCAAGACCGTTGGTGAATCCTCGCTGGAAATTTCGCTGCACACCGACGTGCTGGCGGCCATCAAGGTTGTCGTTGTTGGCGAGTTGACAACCTGAAGCCATTCGGCGGGGCTTGGTCGCTCGCGATTAAATCCTTGCCGCTTAGCTATTCGAGCCCCACTTGTTGATCAAGTGGGGCTTTTTGGTTTGATGGGTCCGTCAGCCTTCTGCCTGGCGAGGTACGTCACGAATGAACCGGGAACACGACCATGATCAGTGTCAACTTGCATGATGTGTTAGTCGCGCAAAAGCGCATTGCAGGCAGCGTGTTGTCCACACCTCTGGTGTACTCGGACAAGATGAGCGAACTGAGCGGTGCTGACGTGTGGATGAAGATGGAGTCCTTGCAACGTACAGGTTCCTTCAAAATCCGTGGTGCCAGCAACCGTTTGCTGGCACTGACACCTACCGAGCGCGAGCGTGGTGTCATCACCACGTCCTCAGGAAACTTTGCGCTTGGACTCGGGTTGGCGGCGAAAACAGCGCATGTCAACGCCATCGTTGTCGTGCCCGCCAGCACCCCCGAGACCAAGCTCGAAAGCATCCGTCGTCTGGGTGTGCAGCTCGTGATCCACGGCGCGAACTATGACATCGCCTACGCGCACGCCAAAGAGATCGCGCTTGAGACCGGCCGCACCTATGTGTCAAGTTACGCAGATCCGTGGGTCGTGGCCGGGCAGGGTACGGTGGCACTTGAAGCTTTTCTCGCTGAACCGGACTTCGACCTGGTCCTAGTCCCCACCGGGGGCGGCGGGCTGCTGTCAGGGGTGGCAATGGTGGCCAAGTCGCTCAATCCGGGAATTAAAGTGATCGGGTTGCAGACCGAGTCGTCTGATCCCTGGTTGCATTCGTTCCGACAGCACAAAGTCGTCGAGGTCGAGTACAGAGAAACGCTGGCCGACGGTTTGCTTGGCGAGGCTGGTGCCGCCAACCTCGACATGGTGCTGCGCTACGTCGACGAGATCATGGTCGTCAAGGAAGTGGAAGTCGCCGAGGCCATGCACTGGATGATCAAATACCACCACCAAATCGTTGAAGGTTCGGCAGCGGTGGGTGTGGCAGCGCTACTGCATCACCTGCCCGATGTGGGGGGATTGAAAGTACTGAACATTGTGACAGGAAGCAACGTCGACTCAAGTCGTATCGCGCAGATATTGCGAGCCTACGAGAAAGGGTGAAACGCGTTGATGCGCGTACTGCTTCTAACTTGGATAGCTGCAGAATCTTAGTCGAGAATGCCCGCTGCCATTGGCGCACCAGAGCTTCGCCATTGACTCAAGGCCACGCCTGAAAACACCAGAGCGGCACCGAACATCTGCTGGCCGGTCAGGCTTTCACCGAGCAACAGCACGGCAAACAGCAGGGTGAACAGCGGAATGAGGTTAACGAAAGCAGCTGCCTGACTGGCCGGCAGTCGACTCACTGCAAAGTTGTACAGGCCGTAGGCACCCACCGTCACCACCAGCCCGAGGTACACTACCGCCACCAGACCCAAAGGGCTGACCGCGACTGGCATCGGCGCACTCCAGGCCGCCAGCGGCAGAAAAAAGAGCGCTCCGACAAATGACTGCATGGCGGTCAACAGAAAGACCGAGTAACGCGCGGATAGGGATTTCAGGGTCAGCGTGTAACACATTGCGCAAAGCATCGCGAGGACCTCAAAGAAGTTACCCAGCAACGGGGCAGGCGCATGCTCATCCGCCACTCCGCCCAGACTCAGCCAGACGACACCGACTACTGCCAGCAGAAAGCCGGCGAGGCTGGCGCGCGTGATTCGCTCGCGCAAAAATACAAACGCTCCCATCGCTACCAGCAGTGGCAGCAAGGCGGTGATCATTCCGGCCTGCGAAGCACTGGTGTTCTGCAGGGCCAAGGCTTCGAAGACAAAATACAAACAGGGCTCGCACGCAGCCAGGCCAAGCAGGTATTTCCAGTCACCGGCACGATAGTTGATCTGCCCTCGCCAGCGCCAGGCGCAAAGGAATACCAGGCTGCCAAGAGCCATGCGCGCGAAGATTACCCACAACGGCGGCAGTTCGGCGAACGCCAGTTTCAGGGCGATAAACGAGCTGCCCCACAACGCCATCGCCAACACCAAACAGCCCATAACCTGGACCCGAGCTTTCGCCTGTAGCACGCGCATCTCCTAATCTAGCCCGCTAGTATAAAGTCATTTTTGACTGAAGTTGCGGCATGAATGTTTAAAATTATTGCAGGGGCATAAACTCCGTTCATGTTGTTTAGCAGCTGATTAAAGATTGGGACTCAATGCGCAGTGTGGTCGAGGGGTGGGGTTCTAATATCAGCGCACCACGGAATGTGGCAATTAGATTGTTGGAGTGGGCAATTTGTACATTAATCCAGCAATAAGTGCCAAGTTGTACTCTTTCGTATGGCTAAGGGCGCGGGGATAATATTTTTTATAGCAAAAAGCAGGGCACCAAGGAGCGTCAGGACTTACGTCCGTTCTATCGAGATTCCAGAGGTCGTATCCAGCGCGACGTCACCTGGGTGAAGGCGGCGCTCGAGTAGGCGGAGCGGGACGCGCGGAGGAACTGTGAAGGGATCGAAACTGGCCGAGAAGCGCGTGAGCGGGGGCGATTTTTTTGTTCTCGGCGCACGTTGGTTACTAAACAACCTGAGGAGAGACAAATGACAGACCCCCGCCTAGAGCGGTTTGAAGCGCGACGCGAAGAATTCAAACGGATGACCGACGCAGAGCTCAAGGAACGGTTCTGGGCGCTGTGCAACCAGGTCATCGAACCCATCGTCG
>JANNNT010000018.1:0-15073 GCA_031398685.1 Rhodocyclaceae bacterium
GGCGCTGCAAGAAAAGGATTTACAGAAGAAGTCGCTTTGGCTTTGTTCAAACTTATGCAAGAGCATGAAAAAGAACACCCGGACAAACTTGTTGAAGTGAAAGATATCTGGAGCACAAACAATAAGTTATGAGTTTCACGCGGTTTCCTTGATCAAATCGTTTAGATGACTCCAGCAGCATGATCATGGCGTGTCGTCTAGCGGCACGCGGCATCGATCAGTTGGCGGGCAATGCTCACCGGGTCCGGCAACAGCGGCAGGGCGCTACGGGGAAACCAGCCAGCGGCTTCAATTTCCGACGGGTCGGGGTTGATCGTTCCTCCTGCGTAATCGGCAAAAAAAGCAATCATCAGAGAATCAGGAAACGGCCACGGCTGGCTTCGAAAATAGCGTAGATTGGTGATCTCGACGCCAACCTCTTCGCGCACTTCACGGACTGCGCATTGCTCCAGGGTTTCGCCGGCTTCAACGAATCCAGCCAAAGCACTGAAGACGCCGGGCTTGAAATGAGGGCTGCGAGCCAACAGCAACTCGTCGCCACGATGAATCAGTACCATGACCACGGGCGAAATTCTAGGGTAAACAACAAGACCGCAGGCTGGGCATGCCATGGCATATTCGTTTGTTTTTCTTGCTGTCGGCGTGTTGCACCTGCCGCAATACCGGTGATTTTTTTGCCAGTCCATGAGTTGCGTGGCGCGCGCGGCGAATGAAAAGGCCCCTGCGCCCGCCAAGCTGAACAGGCTGCGGACGGGCCTCAGTTCTCCCGGAATGCTTTCCGGTATTTTGTCAATTTCGGCGGCGTAGCAGGGGAGGTTTTGCCATTCGCCAATGAGCAACGCGTCTTTGGGGTTTCCGAAGTCTGACGCCCGTCCGCGTGGAAAGATGTTTCCCGGCTCGGCATCCGTTGTTGTGAACAGTTCGTTTCCGCAGCGAAGCAGCCAGTAGTTCAATTCGTTCATTGTGATTCCTGATGTATATAGGGGGCACGCATCAAAATCTCAAACTGGCAAACCCAGCTCGCGTAGCGCGATGCGCGCCGAAGTCGCATCGATGAAATGAATGCCGCGCAGTCCCAGTCGGCGTGCGGCCTCGACGTTCTCAAGTTTGTCGTCGATGAATGCCGCGCGCGAGGGATTGATCGAGTATCGCTGCAGCAGCACCTGGTAGATCGCCGGGTCGGGTTTGACCAGCCCTTCATTGCCGGAGACTACCGTACCGGCAAAATCCGAAAGAAAAGGGAATCGCGCTACCGCCAGCGGAAAGGTCTCTGCAGAAAAGTTGGTCAGTGCGTAGGTGCGTATGCCTTGTTTCTGTAAAGTCTGGAGTATGTCGACCGATTCCGTGATCGGTTCGCCAACAGTCTCGTGCCAACGCTGGAAAAAGGCTTCGAAGAGTGGGCGATGGTGTGGAAAGCGCTGACTATGGGCGGCGATGCCATCGGCGAAACTGCGGCCGGCATCCATTTCGATATTCCAGGCGTGGAAACCGGTTTCTTCAAAGAAGCGTTCGATGCTCGCCTCGTCCGGCAGCATTTTGCGGAACAGCCAGCGGGGATTGAAGGGGATCAGCACATTGCCGAGGTCGAAAATGACGGTGTCGATTGCCGGTGTTGTCATGAAAGTCTGGTGCCTTTCCTTTCAGGGATTGCGGGTTTTGTGTTCAGCGCCGGGTCAGCAGCAACCCGCATTCAAGATGATGAGTGTACGGAAACTGGTCGAATACGGCGGCGGCGGTGATGTCGTGGGTGGCGTGCAGCGTCGCGACGTTCTCCCGCAAGCTTTGTGGGTTGCAGGAGATATACAGGATACGGTCGAAGCCGCTTGCAAGTTCAAGCGTTGGCGCATCGAGTCCGCTACGTGGCGGATCGACGAACAGAGTGGAAAAACGATATCCCCTGAGGTCAATATCCTTCATGCGATTGAACTCCCGGCTACGGGCAAGAGCGCCGCTGATTTCGTCGCTGGACATGCGTACCATCGTTACGTTGTCGATGCCGTTCGCAGCGAGGTTGTAGTGCGCGGCATGCACCGACGACTTGCTGACTTCGGTGGCGAGAACGCGGTCAAACAACGGAGCCAGCGCAACCGTGAAATTGCCGTTGCCGCAGTACAGTTCCAGCAGGTCGCCACCCAGGTCGGTGGCGTGTTGGCAAGCCCAGCCGAGCATCTGTCGGTTGACGCCGCCGTTGGGCTGGGTAAATGAACCTTCGATTTGCTGGTAGCGCAGATGGCGACCATTCAACTCGAATTCCTCCAGTAGCCAGTCGCGACCGATAACGATCTTCTGCTTGCGGCTGCGCCCGATCAATTGCACCTGCAGTTCGGCGGCCATGGCCTTTGCAGCTGTTTCCCAAAGCTCATCAAGCACCCGGTGGTAGATGAGGGTAACCATCAACTCGCCACTGAGTGTGGCCAGGAAGTTGACCTGGAACAGGTTGGCTTTCAGGGTGGCGCTGGCCGCCAGTGCGTCACGCAGGCGTGGCATCGCGGTGCAGATGGATTCCGAAGCGGCGGCGAAGTGTTCGATCACAATCGGCCGTTTCGGCTCGGCGGAATCGAACATGGCGTAGTCCACACGCTCGTTCTGGTGCCACATGCGGAACTCGGCACGCAGCCGGTAGTTCAGCGGTGTGGAGGGGTGCACGGCCGGTTCAGGCAGGGCGTAGGGCGCGAAGGCGCTCTTGAACAGTGAAACTTTGGTCGCGAGCTGTGAGGTGTAGGCGGCTGGGTCGATGCTGGGTAGAGGCATGGGGTTCGTGGGTGTTGAGACCGGAGATGCCGGCCTTTCTGTAGAAGGGTGTGTGCATTTTACGCCGGTCGCATCGCAACAAATTTCCCGACGTTAAAACTGAGGCTTCTCCCCGCTTTGTCAGACGGGTTTCGTCACGTGCGTCAACGTGGCATTTTCAAACTCAAGCCATGTCCGCCGTAGTCATTGACATGGCTTTCATTTTTCGCCAGAGGGTGACCCGGCTGATTCCCAGCCGCGAACAGACCTTTTCGGCGGGGTGCTTCGAGAGCAGATTGCGGATGATTTCCGATTCCATCTGTTTGAGCGAGCCGCTTTCGGGGATGGTGATGAAGCCTGATTCGTTTGAGCTGTGTTCCTGTTCGCCAAGAACCGCGGCGATATGCTGAGAATCAACCCGTTCGGTTTCTCCATAGGCCACGACTTCAGCCAGATTCCTTAACTGCCGGATGTTGCCGGGCCACGCGCAGGATTTGAGGAGTTCCCTGGCGGATGGGGTCAAGCTGGCCTGTCGACCTGCCTGGCCGGCGAAGCGGCGCAGGTAATGCTCGAAAATCAGCGGTATGTCCTCTGCACGTGTGCGCAGCGGAGGGATGCGCAAGCCCACCACATGAATCCGGTAGTAAAGATCCTGGCGGAAGGTGCCGGCCTGCGTTTGCTGGAATAGGTCGCGGTTGGTGGCCGAGATGATGCGCACATCAATCGGGATGATCTTGTCGTCGCCGATGCGCATGATTTCCCGTTCCTGAAGAACGCGCAGGAAACGGTTCTGAATCTCGGGAGCAAGTTCGCCGATTTCATCAAGAAACAAGGTGCCTTGATGGGCAAGTTCGAAGAGTCCGGGCTTGCCGCCCTTGCGCGCCCCGGTGAACGCGCCGTCGACGTAGCCGAACAGTTCGCTTTCAAGCAGGCTCGGCGGGAGAGAGGCTATATTGACCGATACGAAAGGCCCTTTGTTGCGCTTGCTGTGGTTATGAATGCTCTGTGCGAAGACTTCTTTGCCGGTGCCGGTTTCGCCGTAAATCAGCAGGTTGGAGTCGTGCCCGGCGTAAGTTTTTGCACGCGTTGAGAGTTCCTGCATGATGAGCGAGTCGCCAATCAGGTCTTTGAATTGATAGCGGGCATACAGCCCCTTCTGGTACAAGGATGAGCGGATTTTCGACTCGGAGGCGCGTATTCGGGTGACCTCGTGCAGCGTCAATACCTTGCCATGAACGCAATGGTCGAATTCGAGGGGGATGCTGCGGGCAATGACACTGTTGCCGTTGATCGTGGTGACTTGCTCTTTTTCGCCCGAGTCGAATACCGCAATGGCTTGCTTGAAATCGGGTGTGCTGGCGGGGCTGATCGAGCAGATCCGTCTCGCGTGACGGTTGAAAAAACTGACTTCGTGCCCTGGTGTGACCGCGATGACGGCTTCGTCGATGTTATCGATGATCGCCGCGAGTTGTGCCGCCTGAAGCTTTTCCCGCTTCTTGGCTTCAAGGATGCGCATGGCTTCCTGAAGTGCGGTTCTGATCGAAACTTCGCCGCTTTCAAGAAACACAGCCTCAACTCCAAGTTCGCAAGCCGTTTTAAACGCTACCCGGCACCCGATGATGGCTTCGAATCCTTCGCTGACGAGTTGCTTGACCATCGACTGTATCGCCGCCTCGTCGGCCTGGGGGCGAATGCTGACTTGCGCATCAAGGATCTGGAAATCGCCGATGGCACCGCTGAACAGGTTGGCCCGGCTGACGATGCCGATCCGTTTGAAGCCCTTGCCCGTGAGGGTGCTCAGGTTGCTCAGCAGTTCATTGAGCGACATGGCAATTTCCACGACGCTGATTCCGGGAATTAGCCGGACCTGCTCGGCGAGTCCGCCGCGGGTGACCACAACTTCAACGTCCGGATATTGGCGAATGTGGCGGACAGCGTTGGCATCGTCTGAGGTTTCCACGTGAATGCTGATGCCGAGTTCCTGGGCAACATCCGGGGCAATGTCCGCGATGCTTTGCATGGGGCTGAGTAGCAGGATAGGGAGCACGGCGACCTCGATGGGTAACGTATGAGTCGGCTTACTGTACCAGAGCGTCTGTAAAATGCAATTTCATACATTTCAATAATGAAACATAGGCATCGCTCGTTGATATAAAAAACAACGGCTTATCGTTGGCACGGGGTTTGCTCATAACTTCCCGAGGATTGAATCCGTAGCAAGGGAGCGGCCTCAAAGGGCTAAGTCGGCTCGGAGCCGATTGGTTAATAAATAGGAAAAAGGGGAAACAAGATGCTTTCGGGAATCAGTAAGAAATTGATGGTTTGCGCGATGGGCGTCGCGATGTGTATGGCGGCCGGTGGAGCTTTTGCGGCGGACATCATCAAGATCAAGGTCGCCTACGGCAATAACGTCGGTGAGCCCAATGACAAGGCGGTGCGCGAGTGGGGCCGCCTGATGAAGGAACGCAGCAACGGACAAGTGGAATTCCAGTATTTCCCAAGCTCGATGCTGGGTTCGCAGAAAGACGTGACCGAACAGCTGACGATTGGCTCCAACGTCATCACCATTTCGGACGGTGGCTTCCTCATGGATTACGTTCCCGAATTCGGCGTGACGTATCTGCCCTACCTGTTCGATAGCAAGGACGAACTGTTCAAGCTCGTCGATAGCGACCTGTTCAAGGATCTTTCAAAGAAACTCGAAACCAAAGGTCTCTACATCGTTCACAGCAAGTGGATTTACGGCGTTCGCAACATGCTCGCCACCAAATCTGCGACCAAACCGGAAGATCTGAAGGGGTTGAAGATTCGCGTTCCGAATATCCGGCTTTCCAACGAGATGATGAATGCAATGGGTGCAACGGCGACGCCGATGCCGCTGGCTGAAGCCTACCCGGCGCTGATGCAGGGCGTGATCAATGGTGCAGAGAACCCGATCCCGGTGCTCTACGGCGGCAAGATGTTCGAAGGCGCCAAGTTCCTCCTGATGACCCGTCACCAGATCAATCTTTCATCCTGGATTGCCGGCACAAGCTTCATCGCCAAGCTGCCGCCAGAAGTCGTCAAGATGCTCAAGGAAACCGGTGAAGAAGCCGGTCGCTATCTCGACAAGGAAAATGAGGTCGCTGACAAGGAGGCGGTCAAGAAGATGGAAGCTAGTGGCGTCAAGGTTGTCGAGGTTGACCGCGCGGCGTTCAAAACAGTGATGAAGGATTTTCCGGCACGCTTCTTCAGCAAGGAGTTCCCGGTGGAAACCATGAACAAGGTCTATACGATCATCGGTCACAAGTAATCCGTTCGACACGCCTGCCTGGATTCGGGCAGGCGCGTCAATGTCGCGTTTTCCACTGAGCATTTCGGTTGGGTGTTGCCTTGGATGGGCGGCGCCGAGGGCCGTTTGCGCCGCTTTTCGGGATCTTAGTTTATGCCTATCTTGCGAAAATTTTACGACCTGATCAGGAAGCTCGACAACTTCCTGGGAATGGCCGCCATGGCGTTCATCATCCTGCTGGCGTGCGCGAACGTGTTCATGCGCTACGTCGTTGGCAGGCCCTGGGGCTGGGTTGAGGAAATTACGGTTTTTACCTTTGTCTGGCTGACGATGCTCGGCGCCTCAGCCGTGGTTCACGTCGAGGGGCATTGCAGTATCGACGTTCTGGTCACGCGCATGTCGCCAAAGTACCAGCGGATAATCAGCATCATTGGCGATCTGATCGTGCTCGCCACGCTGTGCCTGCTCATCGGCTTCGGTATCGTCCTGACCATCAAGGGGCATACCAAACTCACGCCCATCCTCGGCATTCCCTACAGCTATATCGACGCATCGATCCCGGTGTGTTGCTCATTCATGCTGATGTATTACGGGCGAATGTTCTGGAACAGCCTTCAGGGCAAAAAAAACACGACCGAACTTGATGGTCAAGAGGAGTCCGCGAAATGAGCGTACTGATTGCCTTTATCGTAATGCTGGCCCTGTTCGGCATCAACGTGCCGGTCGCTTTTGCTATCTGCGCCGCAACGTTTGCCTACTTCTTCATCGCCCAGGATATGTCTGCTGTAATGGTCATCCAGCGCATGATCGGTGGCGCGGACAACTTGCCTTTGCTGGCGATCCCGTTTTTCATGATGCTGGGCTCGATTCTCAACTACACCGGGATCACGAATCGTCTTCTGGTGTTCGCGGATGCCCTGTCAGGCCATATGCGTGGTGGCCTCGCACAAACCAACGTGGTTCTCGGCGCGCTGATCGGCGGGCCGTCCGGCGCTGGCCTGGCCGATGCGGCGATGATCTGCAAGGTGCTGGTTCCGGAGATGACGAAGAACGGCTATAGCCGTCCGTTTGCTGCCGCGCTGACGTCCGCTTCGGCACTGCTCGGCCCGATCCTGCCGCCAGGCATCGGGCTGATCATTTATGGTTTTGTCTCCGACACGTCGATCGGAAAACTGTTCATGGGTGGGCTGGGGCCGGGGATTCTGTGCACCATCCTGTTGATGGTGGCCGTGGACTACGTGGCGCGTAAGCGGGGCTACAAGCCGACCCGAGCGAAAATGGCCAGCATCGGCGAAATCGGTAAAGCAGCGATTGGCGCTTTCTGGGGCTTGATGCTGATGGTGCTCATTCTGGGAGGGATTCGCTACGGCATATTCACGCCGACCGAAGCCGGCGCGGTGACCTGTGTTTACGCGCTGGGTGTCGGCTTTGCCTATCGCGAAACGTCGTGGGCGGACGTGAAGTCGGCGCTTGCCGAATCGGCGCGCGCCAATGGATCGATCATGCTGATCCTCATGGCGTCGGCTGGTTTTGCATGGATTCTGACCTGGGAAGGTGTTGCTAGCGATGCGACGGACTTATTGATGGGCATTTCAACCAGCCCGGTGGCATTTCTGCTCATCGTCAATGCCTTGCTGATCGTGGTCGGTATGTTCCTCGACGGTAACGCGGCAATCATCGTATTGACACCGCTGTTGATGCCCACCGTCCATACGCTGGGTATCGATCCCGTGCATTTCGGAATCATGATGATCTTCAATCTGTCGATTGGTGCGATTACGCCGCCGTTCGGGACAACCATGTTCCTGACCTGCAATCTCACCGGAGTCAAGCTCGACGAGTACATGAGGGAAATCGGTCCGTTCTATGTTGCCCTTGGCGTGACGCTGATGGTTACAACGTTCTATCCGCCGCTTTCCCTGGTATTGGCCAACTGGGTGCCGATGTAATTTGATGTTTTTTGATATCGCAATGCAGACGGCCCAGTAATCTGCATTGCGGCATCAATATTCTGGAGTAACCATGAAGTCAGTCTGTCTGAAACAACCGGGTGAAATATCGCTGGTCGACGTCCCGCTCGCCAAGCGGGGCAAAGGCCAGATCCTCATCAAGGTGCGCAGTGCCGGGATTTGCGGTTCCGATATCGGCGCCTACAAGGGCGTCAATCCTCTGGTCACCTACCCGCGCATCATCGGCCACGAGATCGCCGGCGAAGTCGTCGAAGTCCCGGACGACGAAACCGGCCTCATGCCCGGCGACCGCGTCGTGCTCGAACCCTACATCTACTGCGGCACCTGCTACCCGTGCTCGATCGGCCACACCAATTGCTGCGAAAACCTCACCGTGCTCGGCGTCCATATCGACGGCGGCATGGCCGAGTACATTTCCCATCCGCGTCACCTGGTACACAAGGCCCCCAACAACATTCCGTGGGAACTGCTTCCCTTGGCCGAACCGCTGGTCATCGCCATGCACGCCGTCAACCAGCCCAAGGTTGTCGCCGGCGAACACGTCGTGATTACCGGCTGCGGACAAATTGGCCTGCTCTGCGCGCTCTACGCCCTGATCATCGGCGCCATCCCGATCATCGTCGACCCGGTCAAGGAACGGCTCGAACGTGCCAAGAGCCAGGGCG
This sequence comes from Rhodocyclaceae bacterium, assembly GCA_031398685.1. Classification (GTDB taxonomy): domain Bacteria; phylum Pseudomonadota; class Gammaproteobacteria; order Burkholderiales; family Rhodocyclaceae; genus Propionivibrio. The sequence goes on from JANNNT010000018.1 coordinate 8,637, forward strand.
TACCCTACGTCATCGATCCGGTCGGCGAAGACTCCATTGCCCGAGTCAAAGAAATCACCAACGGCCGCATGGCCGAAGTCGTCATCGAAGCCTCCGGCGACGCCCGCGCTGTGCGCAACTCCATCGACTACGTCGCCTACGCCGGACGTATCTCCTTCGTCGGTTACTCGAAGGCCGACACGCCGATGCCGACCTCGTTATTTACCAAAAAGGAACTGACCATCTACGGCTCGCGCAACAGCGTCGGCAAGTTCCCGGAAAGCCTGCGCTTGATATCGGAAGGCCAGGTCGATGTCTCGGCCCTGCTGACCAAGGCCGTGTCCATGGATGATGCCCCGGCGACCGTCGTCGATATCGCGGAACACCCGGATCGCTATCTGAAAGTGACGTGCCTGTTCTGAATCCAATTCGAGAGCAGAACCGTACTTACCGCCGAATTTACACACGGAGAAACAACAGTGCATAACCTGAACAGATCCAGTCTTGCCGATGGCAAACTCAATGTTGAAGCCAGCGCGGCGTCCAGCCTCAAACCCGTCCGCATCCTGCAGATCGGTGATGGCAACTTCCTGCGCGCCTTTGCCGACTGGATGATCGACGTGACCAATGGCGCCGGACTGTTCAACGGCGAAGTGATTGTCGCGCAGCCGCTGGCGCGCGGCATAGCCGATCTGATGAATGCGCAGGAGGGGTTGTTCACCGTTCTGCTGCGCGGCGTTCAGAACGGCGTGGCAGTCGATTCGCGCCGTGTCGTGAGCTGTGTGAAGAACACGCTGAATCCGTATTCGCAATGGGGAACCCTGCTGGAAACAGCACAGGACGCGTCACTGCGCTTCGTGATTTCAAACACCACCGAGGCCGGTATCGCCTACGTCGAAGAGTCGTTCGTTGCCGGCCAGTGCCCGGCGAATTTCCCGGCCAAGGTCACGGCGCTGCTGCTGGCGCGCTTCACGGCGCTGGGCGGCACGGCGCAGTCCGGCCTGGTGTTCCTGCCGTGTGAGCTGATCGAAGCCAACGGCACCAAGCTGCGCAACTATGTCCTTCAATTTGCCGAAGCGTGGAAGCTGTCCGCCGAATTCGTCGCCTGGGTCACGGATCACAACGTCTTCTGCAATACGCTGGTCGACCGAATCGTTCCCGGATTTCCGGCCGCCGAAGCTGAAGAACTCTACGCACAACTGGGCTATGCCGATCCGCTGATGGTGGCGGCCGAACCCTTCCTGCTGTGGGTGATCGAAGGCCCGGCCGAGATAACGCAAACCCTCGCCGAAGAGTTGCCGCTGCACAAGGCCGGGCTCGACGTGGTGTGGACCAGCGACCTGCAACCCTACCGCACGCGCAAGGTGCGCATCCTCAATGGCGCGCATACTGCCAGTTCGCTGGCTGCGTTCAGTGCCGGCCTGGATACGGTGAAGTCGATGACGGAAGATCCGGTCGTCGCGAAGTATCTGAACACCGTGATGTTCGACGAAATCGTTCCCTTCGTTCCGCTGCCCGACGCCGAACGTCTGGCCTATGCCGAAACGATCATGGAGCGCTTCGCCAATCCGCACATCCGCCACGAGCTGATCTCGATTGCGCTGAACTCCGTTTCCAAGTGGCAGGTTCGCGTTCTGCCGACCGTCAAGGACTACATTGCCAAGCATGGCGAGGCGCCGGCCGGTCTGGCTTTTTCGTTGGCGGCGTTGCTCAATTTCTACCATGGCAAGTTTGTCGACGGTGGTGACTATGAAGGCATGCGTCAGGGTCGGCCCTACCCGATCCGCGACAATGCGGATCTGCTGGCCATCCTGAATGCGGCATGGCAGGACGCTGGCGACATCAACTCGGTGGTGATGACCCTGCTCGCCGATACGCGACTGTGGGGCGAGGATCTGACCAAGCTGGCCGGTTTGGCGCAGCAGACATCGACTTCGCTGGCACGGATCAAGGCGGTTGGTGTCAAAGATGCTATGGCCGAGTTGTGACCGAGCTGTGACCGAGTTGTGAATTCGTAGTAGTGCTGAGCTGACCTGCCAGCAACGCTTGTGTTACTGGCAGGATGTTCGTTCTTCATGTTTTGATAGGTGCCACCAGACCTTTGTGGTGCGCGCTTTGGAGTAGAAAATGACCCAATCCTCAGTGATTCGTTTGCATGCCAACGACGATGTGCTGATCGCAACCCAGCAACTGGTTCCCGGCGCCCTGGTCGAGTCCGAAGACCTGACGGTGCGTGATCTGATTCCACCCGGTCACAAGATGGCGGCACACGACATCAAGAATGGCGACGCCGTGCACCGCTACAACCAGATCATCGGTTTTGCCACGGCCGATATCGCGGCCGGCCAGCACATTCACGCCCACAATCTGGGCATGGGTGAGTTCGAGCGGGATTACGGCATTGGCCTGGGTGCGCACGAGACGCAGAAGGTGGCAAAGCCGGCAACCTTCATGGGCTTCAAGCGCCCGAATGGCACGGTGGGTACGCGCAACTACATCGCGGTGATTTCGTCGGTGAATTGTTCGGCCACCGTGACGCGCGCCATTGCCAGCCATTTCAGCAAAGAGCGGCTGGCGGCGTATCCGAACATTGACGGCGTGATTGCCTTGCCGCACCCGCTGGGTTGCGGACTTAACGTGGCTGGCGAAGGCATGCAGATCCTGCGCCGCACCATGGTCGGTTATGCCAAGCATCCGAACTTTGCCGGCGTGTTGTTCGTGGGTCTGGGCTGCGAGCAAAACCAGATCGCGCCCATCGTCGAGATGATCGGCGGACACGAGCCGGGGATGCTGCAAAAACTAGTGATGCAGGAAGAAGGCGGCACCACCGCCGCGATCAAGAAAGGCATCGTGCAAGTTGCCGAAATGCTGGAACGCGCCAATGCCTACACGCGCGAGGAGGTTTCGGCCAGCCATCTGATTGTCGGGCTGAATTGCGGCGGTTCGGACGGTTATTCCGGAATCACGGCCAATCCGGCATTGGGCGGTGCGTCGGATCTGCTCGTGGCGCATGGCGCAACGACCGTTCTCTCGGAAACGCCGGAAATCTATGGCGCCGAGCACTTGCTAACGCGCCGTGCGGCCAACCCGGAAATCGCCGAAAAACTGATCGGCCGCATCGAGTGGTGGAAGGAATACACCTCCCGTAGCGGCAGCCAGATGGACAACAACCCTTCCGTCGGCAACAAGGCCGGTGGGCTGACGACGATTCTGGAAAAGTCGCTGGGTGCGGTGGCCAAGGGAGGAACCAGCACGCTCAACGGGGTTTATCTCTTTGCCGAACCGATTGACGCCAAAGGCTTCGTCTTCATGGATACGCCGGGCTACGACCCGGTGTCGGCGACCGGGCAGGCGGCCGGGGGGGCGCAGATCATCTGCTTTACCACCGGCCGCGGCTCGGCTTTCGGGTGTGCGGGTGTGCCGACCATCAAGCTGGCGACCAACAACGCCTTGTACGAGCGCATGCGCGACGATATGGACGTCAACTGTGGCGACCTGATTACGGGTGTGCCGATGCCGGTGATCAGCCAGCGCATCTTCGACGCCATCATTCGCCATGCGTCCGGCGAGAAGGTGCGTAGCGAAGAACTGGGCTACGGCAATGATGAATTCCTGCCATGGCAGGTGGGCGCGGTGATGTAAGTCACTCTGCCACGCTCGACCCGATTGACGCTTTGATCAAGGGGTCTCCAGTGATGGAGACCCCTTTTTTTTCAGATCGTGTTATGGCGTTGAGTATCGGTTCAGTTCGACTCGTACCTGACGCCGCCGCGTCGCTCACCATTGAAGGGGCGTCCGAAGAATATCAGCCCCTTGCCTTTGAGGACGAGGGTGTTTCTTTTCACCAGAACTTCGGTGCTTTCATCCTGCAAGACACTGGTGCCATTGGTGCTCGAATCGGTCAGGACGATGCAATCCTCGCGTCTTTCGATCTGGCAATGGTTGCGGGAAACATGAATTTCCGTCAAGACCAAATCGCTTCGAGGGTCGCGACCGATGGTGAGGGTCGGGTTGTCCAGAGTCAATTCAAGTGTTTTCATGCCATAGTGAAGAAGCAGGAAGGGGCCGGCAGGAAGGTCGTCCATGGTGGTGGGCCAAAAGGATTCTCCGCCATAAGCCGCCGGGGGGATCTCGCTTCGCCAGTCGATCTTGTGCGCAGAAATCTCGACCGTAGAATCAGCAAGGGGGCGTGAGAGTTTGCGCAACGCCGGGTTCAGTGCGTCGATCACTACGTCAGAAGCGAGGATGCCGTTATCAATGACGGCCAGTTGTTCGGCTATTTCCTGTGTGTTGTCTTGATCGTCAACGACTCTTTGTCGGACCGCGCCCTGATGAATGCCAATGCGTAGAGCCAGTCTATGCCTGGATGCCTGTGGCAGTACGGCGCAACGAAGCTGCATTTCACAGGCGCCAAGCAATGCGGCGTCGGCCGTGTCAAAGGTCATGAGCAGGCCACATTTGAAGCGATTGTTTACCCGGCCGCGGTAGGCGGCGGCAACCCGCTCAATGCGATTGAGGCGTCGCCCCAGAGGGAATCCGGCTTCGGCATCATCGAACTGTGTTGGTGAACTGCCAGACTCCAGAACCACGGCATGTACTTGATACTTGTTGCGTGTTTTGTTCATGGCGATAGCCTGTAGCACTCGTTGTTGATAAGGCGATGAGGCAAGTTTACATGCTAACGGAGTTCGAAACACCGACATGTGAAAAATTTAACGTTAAGCGCTTGTTTCCACGCCATTTCTCAAGCAACAAGGAAAATGGCAGGTGTTCCGTCTGTATAGTCGATGCCGTGTATGGGCATCAATTGTTGCGTGTGTGATCCGGAAAAAGCTTTCCCTGCCAGGAATCGCGTGCTTGCAGGCGCGCTTCGAGCATCGCCGGGAATTTGAAGAGGCGCATTCCCCAGTCGGGTGAGACGAGCACATCGGGTGGTACTTCGCTGCCCAGTCGCTGGATCTTGATGTGCGGAGGAAGGTATTCAAGCACATCGATCACGGCATCCAGATAGTTTTCCGGAGACAGTAACGAAACACTGTCGGGGGCAGCGCGGTACTGATTGGCGAGTCGCGTTCCGCGTACGATCTGGAGCTGATGAAATTTGAGCGCATCGAGGGGAAGACCAGCGAGTTTTTTTGCACCATCGATCAGGCTTTCCGATGTTTCAAGCGGCAGGCCGAGCAGCAGATGTCCGGTGATGAACAGGCCGCGACGGGCTGCCCGCTGGATAGCGTCCTGCGTGCAGGCGAAATCGTGTCCACGCAGGCATTCCCGCAGTACCTCGTCGTTGCAGGATTCGATGCCGATTTCCAGCTCGACCAGCATGCGCGTGGAGAGCTCCGCCAGATAGTCGAGTGTTTCATCGGGCAGGCAGTCCGGCCGCGTGCCGATCACCAGGCCGGAAATATCCGGATGCTTGAGCGCGATGTCGTAGGTTTTTCTCAGGTTCTCGAGCGTGTCGTAGGTGTTGGAATAGCTCTGGAAGTACGCGAGAAATGCTTTGGTTCTCGGATAGCGTCGGCGCATGAATTCGATGCCGGTGTCGATCTGGGCAACAACGTCGCGCTGTTCGCGCAGATAGCTGGGCGAAAAACCTTCGTTGTTGCAGAACGAGCAGCCGCCGATGCCGAGCGAACCGTCGCGATTGGGGCATGTGAATCCAGCGTCGATGGAGACCTTTTGCAGTCGTCCGCCATGTTCATGTTTTGCCCAGTCGTTATAGGCGTGGTAGCGGTAGCCGTTGAAGCGAACCAGGCTTTCGGAAAGCGTACTCATTGTGGTTTGGCGTGCTGGGTGCTGGGCATGGGATAGGAATTGCGAGAAGAGATTGGCTAGCTGAATAGTAGTCGCTTGTCGCCAGCTTGCGTAGGGCGTGGGAAGGTTATTCTATTTAGAAATAAACAAATAAATAAACAGGCTTTGAAGATCTATCAAAAATGCATATAGTCGAGCCGTGTTGGTTACTGCCCAATTTTCAAGGAGATTCAAATGTCCCGCCTGATCCGCAAGCTCCTGCTTACTGTGGTCGCCCTGTGGGCCTTGCCCGCACTTGCCGATAGCAGCCTGCTCAACGTGTCCTACGATGTTGCCCGCGATTTTTACAAGGACTACAACCCGCTGTTCCAGAAGTACTGGAAGGCCAAGTCGGGTGAGTCGATTGAACTCAAACAGTCACACGCCGGGTCGAGCAAACAGGTGCGCGCGGTGGCTGACGGGCTGGAGGCTGACGTGGTGACAATGAACCAGGCCTCCGATGTCGACTTCCTCGCCGAGAAAGGCCTAGTCGCCAGTGATTATGCGAAGAAGTTCCCCAACGGCGCGTCGCCCTACACCTCGACCATGGTTTTTATCGTGCGCAAGGGTAATCCCAAGGCCTTGCAGGACTGGTCGGATCTGGTGAAACCGGGCGTGCAGGTTATCCTGCCGCATCCGAAGAACACCGGCAATGGCCGTTATTC